>JAZNUZ010000255.1:0-2406 GCA_045592605.1 Acutalibacteraceae bacterium | reverse complement strand
GCAGGCGGTACATATTTATCCTTTGTAACGGGTAACATTTCAAACTTAAAACTTCCATGTGCCGTTGACGCTATGGAAAGAGCAAATGTAAAGCCCAGCACCGAAGAAGGAGAAATTATCTCTACAATTTCAATAGCCGTTTCAAGTATTGTTACGACAATAATTATAATTTTGGGTGTTATACTTATTATACCGCTCACCCCGATACTTGAAAGCGAAGCGCTTAAACCTGCTTTTGATATGATTTTGCCCGCACTATTCGGTGGACTTGCAGTTGTGTTTATAGCAAAAAACGCAAAGCTTTCTATAGCGCCTATTATTTTAATGCTTATACTGTTCATTTTTGTACCGGCACTGAACGCAGGTACAGTAGGTATTATGGTGCCTGTCGGCGTACTGTTTACAATAGCCGTAGCCCGAATAATGTACAAGAAAGGAATGCTATAAATGATTGTTTTATTGGCAATTATTGTTTTGATTATTTTAGTTGTACTAACGCGCACACTTTTGTTTAAACCCGAAAAAACAGTAAATAAACATATAAAGACGGTTGAGTTTAACAAGGAACGCGCCGTAGAAAACCTTTGTGAGCTTGTAAAATGCAAAACCATTTCCTACTATGACTCTTCTCTTGAAAATGATGCAGAGTTTAAAAAGTTAATTGGCCTGCTTCCTACTCTCTACCCTAATGTCGCAGCGACTTGTGAGTTCAAAGAGTTGCCCGACAGAGCCCTGCTTTTTAAATGGAAAGGTCAAAACAGTGATGCCGCCGCAGTTATGATGGCACACTACGATGTTGTTCCCGTAAATGAAGAATTGTGGGAAAAACCACCTTTTGAAGCAATTATTGAAGATGGTGTTATTTGGGGTCGCGGTACCCTTGATACAAAAGTTACGATGAACGCTATACTTTCTGCCGCTGAACATTTAATTGAAAAAGGTTTTGTGCCAAAGCAAGATATTTACTTTGCTTTCTCGGGCGGTGAAGAAACAAACGGTAAAGGTGCCATCAACATAGTTGATTATTTTATAGAAAATAACATAAAGCTTTCCTTTGTTGTTGATGAAGGCGGTGCGGTTGTTGAGAATGTTTTCCCCGGTGTAAAGGCGCCGTGCGGACTAATAGGTATTGCTGAAAAGGGTCTTATGAATGTCAAATACACAGCCAAATCGGGTGGTGGACACGCATCAGCCCCCAAGCCAAATACACCTTTTGAGCGTTTATCCCGTGCTTGTCTTAACATCTCGCACTATCCTACAAAGTCACACCTGACAATACCGGTTGCCGAAATGTTTGACACTTTAGGCAGACATTCAAGTTTTATATACCGTATGATTTTTGCAAATCTTTGGCTATTCTATCCTGTGCTTGATTCTATATGTACAAAATCAGGCGGAGAACTAAATGCACTTATGCGTACAACGGTTGCTTTTACGCAGTCAAATGGCAGTACCGCACCAAACGTAATACCGCCCGAAGCTACGCTTGTTTCAAATATACGCATCAACCCGTTTGATACAACCGACAGTGTTTTAGAGTACTTGAAGAAAACTGTTGATGATAAAGATATTGAAATTACTATGCTCGAAGGCACTAATCCAAGCAGGATTTCAAAAACCGAATGTTCGGAATGGGAAAAGGTGGCTTCTGCCGTAGCAGATACCTGGCAAGGTTCAATCGTTTCCCCCTACCTTATGGTACAATGCTCCGATTCACGTCACTATGGCAGAATAAGTGATAAGGTTTACCGCTTCTCCGCAATGGATTTAACAAGTGAAGAACGAGCCACAATTCACGGAAACAATGAACGCATTAGAATAGATGCTCTATGCCGTTCGGTTGAGTTTTATATAAGACTACTGGAAAAATGCTAAATAAATATCCCCCCGTATAACGGGGGGTATTTCATTTTCGGGCATAGCCCTACCCGATACTGGCTGCGCACAAGTGCGCTGAAGATTGGCCTGCCAGCCATGCAACTGTTACTTATTACCCATAAATGGGTCCCGCGGGTCGTACAAACTTATTTGATCACTTTCTTTATCGTGCTTTAATTGATTTGATATGTATTCTTTTATTGCTTTTGTGTTTTTACCCGCGGTATCAACATAATATCCCTTACACCAAAACTCGCGGTTTCGGTATGCAAACTTCATATTCCCCCATTTCTGAAATATCAACAGTGAACTCTTTCCTTTCAGATATCCCATAAATCCCGAAACGCTCATTTTGGGCGGGATGCTTACCAACATATGTATATGGTCTGGACACACCTCTCCCTCTATTATATCCACTCCTTTCCACTGACATAGTTTTCGCAAAATCTCACGTATTTCTCCTCTCTTCTCTTCGAAAAATACTTTGCGCCTGTATTTCGGGGCAAACACTATATGGTATTTGCAATT
>JAZNUZ010000254.1:0-6544 GCA_045592605.1 Acutalibacteraceae bacterium | reverse complement strand
ATATCAACGGGAGTATATTTTATAAGTTCATATCCGAGTTCTTTAAGAATCGCCGCATCACGCGCGAAGGTTGAGCAGTCACAGGAAATATACACAACACGCTTGGGCGAAAAGTCATTTGCGATTATGTTTAGCAGTTTTTCATCGCAGCCTTTTCTTGGCGGGTCGACTATTACAACATCGGGAGTCAGTGACTCTCTTGCTAACTGCTCGGCGGCAAATGCCGCATCCCCACATGTAAATTCACAGTTTTCTATACCGTTGATTTTGGCGTTTTCATTTGCGTCGGCTACTGCTTCGGGTACAATTTCCACGCCAATTACCCGCTTTGCCGAGCCAGCCATAGAAAGCCCTATTGTACCCGCGCCACAGTATAAATCGAGTATTAATTTATTCCCGGGGTCTGCATATTCCGCCGCTTTTTTATATAGTTTTTCTGCTATTGTTCTGTTTACTTGATAGAAGGATAAGGGCGAAATCCTTATTTTAACGCCGCACAGAATATCTGTTATATAACTTTGCTTGTAAAGTACGATACATTTATCGCCCAAAATAACATTGGTGTCGCGCTTATTTATATTAATTTGTACGCTTTTTAAATTATCGCCAAGCAATACTTTAAGTTTTTCAATCAATTTGTCGGCAAGTGGTAGTGTGTCGCCGTTGATTACCAAAACCACCATTATTTCACCCGTTGCAAATGCCTTGCGGATATAAATATGGCGAACAAGACCGCTATGCGCTTCTTCGTTATAAACAGGGATATTATTTTGTTTTATAAAGTTGGTAACAACCTTTAATATATCCGAAAAAATTTCGGGTTGGAGAAGACAGTCATTATTTTCAATTATACGGTGTGAATGCGGTGCGAAAAAACCTGCATTACCGCTTACTGCCACAGGATACTGCGCCTTATTGCGGTAGTGGCATACATTTTCTGCCGAAATTATATCATCGGGCAACAAATCAATTCCCCCGATTCTTCGTACCGCGTCGTAAACTTTATTTTTCTTTATTTCACATTCGGCTTTATATGTAATATGTCTATAAACACATCCGCCGCAGGTTTTAAAAACCTTGCAGTCGGGTGTTTTTCTGTCTTCGGACGGGGTCAGAATTTCTTCGAGTCTCGCATATGCATAGGTCTTTTTGACCTTTACTATTTTTGCGCGTATTATATCACCCTTTGCGGTAAGTGGCACAAAAACCGCCATACCATCCGAGTGACCGACACCGCTGCCGGTTGATGAATAGCCATCTATTTTAAGTATAATTTCATCGTTTTTATTCATAACAAACCCTACAGTAATTTTTCAAAATTTTCAAGTTCTCGTTTAAGTCGGGCGATAGGCAACCCCACTATATTAAAAAAGTCACCATCGATTTTTTTAACAAGAGTTGAGCCAAACCCCTGAATTCCGTAGGCACCCGCCTTATCTTTATATTCTTCGGTATCAAGATAGTCTTCTATTTCTTTATCAGTCAGTTGAAAAAACTCAACAAATGAAGTGACAGAAAAACTATAGGTTTTTTTATCTTTACAGATAGCGCAACCCGTAACTACCTTGTGGGTGTTACCTGACAGTAACTTTAGCATCATTTTAGCATCCTGTCGGTTTTTGGGTTTGCCGAGCATTATATCTCCTAAAAATACGGCGGTGTCAGAGCCGATAACCGTGTCACCCGGATTTGATTTTGAAACATGTAATGCTTTTTGTACCGCTAAAAACTCAGGGGCAGATAGCGGATTTATGCCTTTTGGCAAAATTTCTTCAATATCGGCGGGTAAACAAGTGAAATTTTCTATTACAAATTTAAGCAGTTCCTGACGCCGTGGCGACGCCGATGCCAATATATATTTCATTTTTCTCCCCCTGTTTTTGTACTAATTCCTAAGTATTTTACCACAATTTTTAAAAAAGTGCATTATTTTCTTGAAAAAACCGTTAAAAAAACAAAGATGTCGGTGAATGTCGCAAAATGAAACGCTATAATGCATGTGTCAGGAGGGACAAAACGAATGGCAAAAAACAAAACGCTCAAAGAAATAATGCTGACACTCTTAAAACAAAAGGCAAGTGAAAGCGAATGCAAAGTTTTAGAAGAACTAGGTTTCAAACTCAAAAACCCAACAAGGCAGACTGTGATTTTGGCGTCCCTTTATAAAAAAGCGTCGGGCGGTGACTTGAGCGCTATTAAGGAACTGCGTTCTATCGTGTCAGACGGACCTACAGACAATTTATATTCAGGGGTGGTGATGATTGTTGATGACATCAAAAATTAAAATTTCGGATATTGTCGGCGGCGGCTATGATGATTTTTGAAAAGATAAAAACCGATACCGCGTTTTAAAGGGCGGAAAGGGCTCGAAAAAATCTACCACTACGGCACTCAATTTAATTTACAGGCTTATGAAATATAAAGGAAGTAATTTGCTTGTAGTCCGAGCGGTTATGAATACCCACAGAGACTCAACCTTTGCACAACTTAAATGGGCGCAGGAAAAATTAGGGGTTTCACATTTGTGGCAGAACACGGTATCTCCCATGGAGATGATTTATAAACCGACAGGTCAAAAGATACTGTTTCGCGGTTTTGATGATGTTTTAAAATTAGCATCAACCACTGTCAACAAAGGGCATTTGTGTTTTGTATGGATAGAAGAAGCATTCGAAATAGAACGGGAAGAAGATTTTGAAAAACTCGATTTATCGGTGCCGCGCGGCAATGTACCCGTGGGACTCTTCAAGCAGACCACCATAACCTTTAACCCTTGGAGTGAAAAACATTGGCTTAAGAAAAGATTTTTTGACAGTGTCAATAAAAACGTATCCTGCTATACCACAAACTACCTTTGCAACGAGTTTCTGGATACTACAGACCGCGCGGTGTTTGAGAGTATGAAAAATACAAATCCATCGCGATACAGTGTCGCAGGGCTTGGTAACTGGGGTATTTCCGAAGGTCTGGTTTACGAAAACTATACCGCAGAAGTTCCTAATATACCCACAGAACAGATGTGGAAATGGAAACACTTTTTCGGACTTGATTACGGATACACAAACGACCCTACGGCTTTCATAGCCATTATGGTGAACACGATAGATAAACTGGTTTATGTGTATGATGAGTTTTACAAATGCCGTATGCTCAACAGTGAAATAGCCGAGATGATAAAGAAAAAAGGGTATGCAAAAGAGAAAATACGAGCCGACTGTGCAGAGCCTAAATCGAATGATGATTTACGCAGACTCGGTATAGGGCGCATAATGCCATCCGTCAAGGGTAGTGACAGTATAATAAACGGCATTATGCATATAAGCGAGTACAAAATATATGTTAATCCGCGGTGTGTAAACACTCTTAAAGAATTATCAAGTTATGTGTGGGAAAAGGGCACCGTGGGCAACAGAAATATGCCGAAAGACAAAGATAATCATCTGATGGACGCGCTAAGATATGCTTTTCAGGATGTAAAATTTTTTCACCCCGAAGCCACAGATGGTATAAAGCAGACTGCCAACAGCGGTATAACAGGAAAAGATATAAATGGAGGATGGATTTAATGCTAACAGTAACTTTAATAATGACAGGTTTTGCATTTTTTCTTTTAGGAATTATTTTAGGAAATATGTTTGGCGGCAAAGCAGGTAAAAGATGCGCTACCAGAAAAATACCAAACAAAATGAAAATATCTGCCGATTATAAAAATTTTTATGAATATGATGGCAGTGAACAAATATAAAAAGGAGATTTTTTGATATGGAAGAAATTAATAACACATGTTCGGCGGCACCATCCGCAGAAATAAATGGGGCAGACAAAGAGCTTCAGGCTACCACACCTGAAGTCGACAGTCCGCCCACACAGATGAGTGAAATACGGGTTAAATTTAACAAAGAGACACGTACACTCACACCCGATGAAGCAGTTACTTTAGCGCAAAAAGGTCTTAAATACGATATGGTAAGCGAAGACCTAAAGCGCCTAAAGAACCTTGCAGGAGCCACTGGCAAAAACATATCCGACTACATAACCGAAATTGAAAATCAAACAAGCGCAGCCCACAAAAAAGCTTTGTTAGACTCTTGCTCGGGGAATAGCGAGATAGTTGAGCACATTATGGAACTGGAAGGCGCCCAGTCGGGTATAGCAACCCCCGGATTTGATGAAATACTAAGGGAATTTCCCGAAATCAAATCCTTATCTGACCTGCCCGAATCGGTTTTACAGACTGTGGAAATTAAGGGCGGAAATTTGTTTGATGCGTATCTGAGATACCAACATCAGCAAAAGCGCCAGGCTGCAGAGCAGAGAAAGATACAGCAAAAGGCCGCAGAGAGCAGTGTCGGGTCACAAAAAGGACATACCGGCGGTATGTCCGAAGTAAATATGGAGTTCATAAACGGACTCTGGAATTAAATTTAAATTAAAAGGAGAAAAATATGTCAATCAATTCATTAGAAACAGCAACAAGATATTCTTTGGAACTCGACAAGCTTTTTTCACAGAAAAGTGCTACCGGTTTTTTTGCCGATAACACCTTTGGTAAAAAGTTTGTAGGAGCAAAAACAGTTATTATCCCTGATATAAATTTTCAGGGACTTGCCGATTATAACCGCGATACAGGTTTTACACGCGGAGCAATAACCGTTTCAAACACTTCTTACACAATGCAGATGGACCGCGCACGTTCATTGCAGATTGACCGCGAAGATTTGGATGAAACAGGTGTTGCCAACCTTGCAGGTAAAATTTTAGGCGAATATGTACGCACTAAGGTAGTACCCGAGTGCGATGCCTATGTTTTATCCAAACTCGCAGGTCTTGCGGCTACAAGAAGTAACACTTTATCAGGCGACATCAATAAGCCTTTCCAGACACTCTTAGGTCTTATCAAGGAAGTACAGAGTGTTGCAGGTTACGATGAAGAATTAGTAGCCTTCATCGATGGCGGTATTTATGCTCTCTTGCAGAATACACCCGAAATCTCACGCCAGATTATTGTAAGCGATTTCAAACAGGGCGATATTAATCTTCGTGTAAATTCGATTAACGGTGTAGCGCTTATTCCCGTTGTCAGTGAGAGAATGAGAACTGCCTACGAATTCAAAACAGGTGAAGCCGGTGGCTTTATACCGGCTGCAAATTCAAAAGCAGTTTATATGATGGTTTGTCCTAAAAAGGGCGCTCATCTCGTACGCAAAACCGAGAAAATGCGCATCTTTACACCTGAACAGAACGTGGATGCAGATGCATACAAGTTTGACTATCGTATCTACTACGATGTATTTGTAAAGAAAAGCGGCCTTGATGCCATCTGGGCTTGGCTCTCTCCGGAAGTTAATGTTACATTAGCGCCCGAAGACATTACAGTAACAGAAGGCGCAATTAATAAAAATCTTTCGGTTACAGCAACAGCCGAAGAAGGATTGGTTACTTATCAGTGGTACTCTGCTGCTGATGAGAGTGGTAACGATGCTATAAAAATTAAGGGCGAAACAACCGATACCTTAGTGCTTGATGAAGACCTTAAAGCAGGTAAGTATTTCTATTTTGTAAAAATCTATGTTGATGGTATTGCTGCAGTATCCACCGATATTGCCACAGTTACTGTCGAATAATCTGAAAGGTCCTGTGCTTTTCGCACAGGACCCGCATTAGAGGAGATGATTAAATGAACTACAGTCCGACACAAATTTTTGAAGAATATAAAAAAGGTGTCGAATTTAAAAGCAGTATGGGCTCAAAGGGCATGTATGAGCAAAACAAGATAAATGAGCGTTTCTATATAGGCGACCAGTGGTATGGCGCTAAGTGCGGAAACGACCGTCCTTTAGTGCGACATAATGTTATTAAAAGAATAGGCGACTATAAAATGTCGGTTATGCTCTCGGGCCCTGTAAACATTACCTATTCTGCCGAAGGTGTACCCGATACACTCGGTATAAAGGATGCGGTATTAAAACACAGAAAAGATATGGCTGCGGGAGTTCAAAAGGTCGTTTCGGGTAATGTGAGTAACGAAGAAATAGCTCTTGTTATGTCGGCACTCAACGATTATCAGAGAGTGACAGCAGAACGGGTAAAGCTTAATGTTTTAGCAGCGAACGCACTCAAAAATGCATATATCAGTGGTACGGGCATTATATACACATATTGGGATTCTTCCATTTGTACAGGACTCTATGCCGATGACAAAAAGACAGTCGCCATAAAGGGCGATATAATGTGTGAAAGTCTTAATGTTGAAAATGTGTATTTTGGAGACCCGTATAACGAAGATGTACAGTCTCAACCCTATATTATAATTTCCACACAAAAAAGTCCTGATGAGATTTACAGAGAAGCGCAGAAGTACACCGCAAATACGCTTGATATTGCGTTTGACATAAGCGAATATTCGGCAGAAGAAAAAATAACTGTATTGACTAAACTCTGGAAAGAGTACAAGGAAGATGGTACCTATAAAATCTTTGCCGAACGCGTTACCGAAAAAAGCATTATAAGACCTGCTTTTGATATAGGAATAAGGATGTATCCT
>JAZNUZ010000253.1:0-7930 GCA_045592605.1 Acutalibacteraceae bacterium | reverse complement strand
TAAAGATGTCGGATTTATATTATCTGCTACATCAACCGCGGGAATTATTATACTAAATCCGCTTATCTTTAAACTTATAAAATTAGAAAAATGGCGCTTTACACCACTTAAAATTCTGGCAGAAATGACCGTTATTACGGTCTCGGCACAGATAGCCACCTTGCCTATATGCCTTTACTATTTCGGCTATATTTCCCCTTTTGCCGTAATTGTTAATGTACTTATTTCTTATGCGGTAACCGTGTCTGTAGTTTCGGCGTTTGCAGGTATTTTATTGTTCGCGATTCCCGTTACTCACCCGCTATCCGCATATACATTTAAATTGTGCAGTTATTCGACTTCATATTTTAATAACATAATCGAATTTTTCGGTAATCTATAGCAAAACACAGTTGTGAAAACACATCGGGGTTTTTAGTATTAATTAATACTTTTTACGAGCTACGTAGGTTGTGTGAAGGTCGTGGTGAGCCTTGTGGCCGCCGAAACCATCATACCACTCTTCATAGAGCTTCTTAACTACGGGTGACTCGTGTGACATACGGAGTTCACTTGCAGAGTCAATATCATAGAGAGCCTTTGCGCGAACTGCCTTTAAGTCAACTGTATCACGTACATACTGAGGCTGGATAGGCTGACCGCCGCCGTTTACACAGCCGCCGGGACATCCCATAATTTCGATGAAGCCCCAACCATCAGGATTACCGTTTTTGAGTTTATCCATAACAACCTTAGCTGCTGCAGCGCCCGAAGCAACAGCAAGTTTGAGTTCTTTGTCGCCAACAGTAACTGTAGCTTCCTTAAGACCTGAAGTGCCGCGAACTGCGTGGAGTTCGATAGCTTCTTTAGCACCGTTAAGCCAAGCATTTGCAGTACGAACTGCTGCTTCCATAACACCGCCTGTAGCACCGAAGATTACGGCAGCGCCTGTATCTTCGCCGAGCGGATTGTCAAATTCTTCATCAGGAAGAGCGGTAAACTTAATACCTGCGCGGTCAATCATACGTGCAAGTTCACGTGTTGTGAGCGCAATATCAACATCAGGTACACCTGCTGCAGACTGGTCTTCTCTGCCGATTTCAAACTTCTTAGCAGTACAAGGCATAATAGATACCGAAACGATATCTTTCGGGTCAATACCCATCTTATCTGCATAGTATGTCTTAATAACGGCACCTGCCATCTGCTGCGGAGATTTACAGCTCGATAAGTGAGCCAATAAATCGGGATAATAGTACTCGCAGAACTTAACCCAACCGGGTGAGCAGGAAGTAATCATCGGTAATGTACCGCCGTTTGTTAAACGCTGTACGAGCTCAGTAGCTTCTTCAACGATAGTGAGGTCAGCGGCGAAGTCGGTATCAAATACCTTTGCAAAACCAAGTCTGCGGAGAGCCGCAACCATTTTGCCTTCAACATTTGTACCAATCGGCATATTAAAGCATTCGCCAAGTGTAGCGCGGATTGACGGAGCAGTCTGTACTACAACGTGCTTTGTCGGGTCAGCGAGAGCTGCCCATACCTTGTCGGTATCATCCTTTTCGGTAAGTGCGCCTGTCGGACAAACCGCAGTACACTGACCACAAGAAATACAAGGAACGTCATTAAGTTTAAGATTGAATGCAGAACCGATAGAAGTATCAATACCGCGGTCGTTAGCGCCGATAACGCTAACATACTGTTCTTGACAAACAGCAACACAACGACGGCAGAGAACACACTTATTGTTATCTCTGATAAGATGCGGTGTTGAATCATCAATTTCATACATCGGTCTGTATCCACCAAAGGTATCTTCTTCTACGCCATACTCACGGCAGAGCTTCTGCAGTTCGCAGTTTGTAGAACGAACACAGGAAAGACATTTCTTTTCGTGTGTTGACAAAATAAGTTCGAGTGTGGTCTTACGAGCCTTCTGAACCTTTTCGGTATTGGTCTGAATTTCCATACCTTCTGTTACAGGGTATACACAGGCAGTAACAAGACCGCGAGCGCCTGTTGCTTCAACAACACAGATACGACAAGCGCCGATTTCGTTCTTTTCCTTCATAAAGCAGAGTGTCGGAATTTCAACACCTGCAACACGTGCGGCTTCCAGAATAGTGGAGCCTTTCGGTACGCTAACTGCAATACCGTTTACTTTTACATTTAACATTTCCATTATCAATCGGCTCCTTTCTTATTGTTTGCTTATTGCTTTAAACTTACAGTTAGCAATACAAGCACCACATTTAACACACTTAGCGGCATCAATGGTGTATGACGGTAATTTGTGACCTTCTGCTATGTAGTCGGTCTTAGTAATACAATTTGCAGGACAATTTCTTGCACACAAACCACAACCGATACATTTATCCTTGTCGATAGTGAATGTGAGAAGGTCTTTACAAACACCTGCGGGACATTTCTTGTCAACAACGTGAGAGATATATTCATCTTTAAAGAATCTGAGTGTTGCAAGAACGGGGTTCGGTGCTGTCTGACCGAGACCGCACAGGGAGTTTGCCTTGATATATTCGCAAAGTTCTTCAAGAGCATCAATATCTTCGAGTGTTCCCTTGCCTTCGGTGATTTTATCAAGCATTTCGAGAAGTCTCTTTGTACCTACACGGCACGGAGTACACTTACCGCAAGATTCATCAACCGTAAATTCAAGGAAGAACTTAGCCATATCAACCATACAGGAGTCTTCATCCATTACGATAAGTCCACCTGAACCCATCATACAACCGATGGCAACAAGGTTATCGTAGTCAACTTCTGTATCAATAAGACTTGCAGGGATACATCCGCCTGACGGACCACCTGTCTGAGCAGCCTTGAACTTCTTACCATCCGGAATACCGCCGCCGATTTCTTCAATGATGTGGCGGAGAGTTGTACCCATCGGGATTTCAACAAGACCTGTATTTTTAATTTTACCACCCAAAGCGAATACCTTTGTACCCTTTGATTTTTCGGTACCCATTGAAGCAAACCATTCAGCGCCGCGAAGAATAATCTGCGGAACGTTAGCGAATGTTTCAACGTTGTTTTCAACTGTCGGACAACCGAAAAGTCCCTTAACTGCCGGATACGGCGGACGGGGTCTCGGCTCACCGCGGTTACCTTCGATAGATGTCATAAGTGCAGTTTCTTCACCGCAAACGAATGCACCGGCACCAAGGCGAATGCCAAGGTCAAAATCAAAACCTGTACCGAAAATATTTTTACCAAGCAAACCATATTCTCTTGCCTGGTCAATAGCAATAGCAAGACGGGAAACCGCAATCGGATATTCTGCACGAACATATACATAACCCTGATTTGCACCGATAGCGTAACCTGCAATAGCCATAGCTTCAATAAGACAGTGCGGGTCGCCTTCGAGTACAGAACGGTCCATGAATGCACCCGGGTCACCTTCATCGGCGTTACATACAACGTATTTCTGGTCGGCTGCATTTGCAGCTGTGAGTGACCACTTACGACCTGTCGGGAATCCGCCGCCGCCGCGGCCGCGGAGACCTGAATCGCTGATGCATTTGATTACATCTTCAGGAGTCATTTCGGTAAGTACTTTACCGAGAGCCTGATAACCATCCATAGCAATATATTCATCAATAACTTCGGGGTCGATAACACCGCAGTTACGTAATGCTACACGGGTCTGAGATTTATAGAAAGCTGTGTCACCGAGAGCTACGTTCTCGTGAACTTCAGCGTTTTCATCTTCCTTATATTCAAGGCGTGTAACAACACGACCTTTAAGAAGATGTTCACTAACTATTTCTTCAATATCTTCGGGATTTACACGGCTATAGAATGTACCATCGGGATGTATAATAACAACAGGTCCCATAGCACAAAGGCCGAAACATCCGGTCTGAACGATTTTTACTTCTTCGGTAAGACCGTATTTTTCAAGGTTTTCTTCAAAAGCCGATTGAATGCTTTTGCTTCCCGAAGAGGTACAACCGGTACCGCCACAGATTAATACATGTGCACGAATCATTTAAAATACCTCCACTAAAACTTATTTCTCGGCAAATACGTATTCGTTTACGATTTTGCCGTTCTTTATGTGTTCTTCAATAACCCTTGCCGCTTTCTCGGCATCCATCTTAATATAGGTTACCTTTTCTTTGCCTGCTTCGTGTACTTCTACAACCGGCTCGTACTGGCAGATACCGATACAACCTGTCTGGCTTACCGTAACCTTACCTGCAAGACCTGCAGCGTTAATGCCTTCTACGAATGCATTAAGTACAGGACGGGCACCGGCAGCGATACCGCATGTTGCCATACCGACAACGATACGTTTTTCACCGAAGCCTTCGCGAAGAATAACCTTATCCTTCATTTTTTCTTTGATTGCTTGAAGTTCAGCCAATGTTTTCATAAATCTCTACCCTTCCTTAATATAATCATTTGTTCTTTAAAGATTGATGTATTGTTCGTTTAAGAACTCCTCAATCCATTTAATAACTTCGTAGGTCGATAACGGAACTTCATCACCGAGAGTCTGTCGGAGAACGCGTGTGTCTAATTCCACACATTTTCCCTTCTTAATATGCTTAAACAAAAAGTCCGTATCGGGATGCCCTTGTATCAGTGTTGTAACGGTCGCCACAACATCACCAAGCGGCGTAAAATCAATGTGATTTTTATAGAAGAGAGCCGTAAGAGTTGTTCCGTGATTCTCGGGGAATTCCTTTTGACTTCTGGATTCTATCGAAAGGCCGCCGCCAGTCTGCTCTGCTGAGAGCTTATAAAATGGAATTCCAAGTCCGACCTTTCTGGTCGTACGGGTTGTGTAGAACGGGTTGGTGACCTGCTTTAGCGTCTCATCATCCATTCCGCAGCCATCATCACGAATTACAACGGTAAGCTTTTCTTCGGTTTCTTCAATAATAATTTCAGTAAGCTCAGCCCCTGCTTTAACCGAGTTTTCGGCAATATCAAGAATATTAAGTGATAGTTCTTTCACCGTTTTAACTCCTTAAATAATTGAGCCCTGATTTTCACAGCATCTTTTTTGTCGGCATCAAGTAAAAAATAATTTTCTTTGTCTTTTATGCCTTCAAGATAGTGCGCATCTGAACTTATTATGATTTTTTTATTTTTTAAATTATACTTTTCACGAAATACCGGTATGTTTTCAGGTTCGTGAATTTCAAAACAGTTAAATTCTGGTGTTTCTGGTATAGTACCGAGTACCGTAATTATACTGTTAGACTGTCTGTCAATGTGCGCGGGATAACAAACTCCGCCATACTTTTCCACAAGGCCTGGCACTTCATCAAGGGATACCGTAGTGGCATTGGAAAGTAAAAACTCATCACTGCCTATCACCTGGTCACAGTCGCCTATAATAAGCTGTTCACCGAAAATGTCAACCCTGTTTTTGATTTTGACTCTGCGAGAGTCAATCTCCTTATCAAACAGAAGTGCATTTTCAAGTTGCTCGAATAAGCAGACCACGTGAATTTCTTCTGATGTTGTAAGTTCCATACCTGCAACCGCCGTTACACCGTACTGTTCTGCTGCCCGAAAAAAAGCGGGACAGTTTTTAGCAGTGTTGTGGTCAGTGAGTGCCAAAATATCTATTCCCGAAATGGCAGCCATACCCACAAGATTAAATGGAGTGTTGTCATTATCGGCGCAAGGAGAAAGACACGAGTGTGTATGCAAATCGTAATAAAAACGGTTCATATAATTTCCTTTAGTTTTGCCGCTACTTCAAATGTTGTAAGCGGTGTTGAGAAAACATTTATTCCGTTATTATTAGCAGTAGCTAAATCAGTTTCGCTCAATGTTACCGATTCTGAAAGAATAACACATGAAACATCGGCAAGTGATGCCACCGCAACTGTGTTGCCGTTTGACATTATGGTTATCCACGCGTCATCGGGTTTTGCCCTACCCATTACCCAGGAAAGCAAATCCCCTATGTAACCGCCGCGTATAACCCTTTCTCCATCAGGCATACACAGTACTGTCAGGAAATCATTTTTTGCAAACTCACTTACTGTCATTTGACTGCTCCTTGACGTTTTATAATACAGCCGTTTATATCCGCGTCACCCTTTATAACATCTTCTGCAAATGCTCTGCAGGTAGGAGCCCCACAAGCGCCGCAGTCGATACCGGGCAGACTGTCTTTTAATTTTTGTATATCCGCCATCATTCTCATAGACTCTGCCATACTGTCACTAAGCCGTGATATCGGCCGACAGTTTGAAAGACCTTCAAAGAAATAATGCTCGGGTATGTATTTTGATTCTTCTTCGCTTAAAGTGTTCAGCGAAACGGGTAAATAATTTTTCAGTCCCCTGAGTTTCGCCTTTGCGATAAAGGGGTTTTGTATGGCAAGTACACCGCCTACGCATCCGCCTGTACAGGCATTAAGCTCAACAAATTCGAGATTTGGTATATTACCGTTCTCAATTTCATCAAGTACGCGGTTAACGTTTTCTATGCCATCGGCTGCCATATATTTATCGTTAAATATGGCAGTTGCTTCACCGCCGGAAGTTGCCCAACCGATTCCTATTCTTCCCGAATGTGAATTAACGGTAGGTTCCTTACCGCGATTCATCGCATTTATCAGTAAAAAGTAAACATCGCTTATAGATATAACAACATCTACTTTACTCTTGTAATTTTCAAGCCCGTTTTTAACGTAACTCATTTTCGCAGGACATGGAGATATAAAGCAAACACCTATATCCTTATCATCCAGTTCAGGATGCAGCTCTCTTATTTCCTGTCTGCAAAGATATGCCGCAATTTCCATTGGCGGCAACAACTGAATAACGTTGTCTTTAAGGGACGGAAATCTGCTTTCTATAAGCCGTACAACCACAGGACAAGCCGAGCTTATTGCCGGTTTTTGTACACCTTCGGTTTTTAAGTAGTTTCTTGTATATGCCGATACAAGTTCTGCCGCGCGGGATACTTCATATACGTAATCAAAGCCTATATCCAAAAGGCCCTGGAGAACATAATCAATCTCTTCAAGATTATCGAACTGTGCATACAAAGATGGCGCGGGTAACGCAACCTTGTATTTGAATTTCTGAATATCAGAGATACTGTCAAGCACAGCGGATTTTGCCTTGTGCGGACATACCCTTATACATTCACCGCAATCAATACACCTGTCCGGATTGATAACCGCGTGACCGTTTCTTATACGTATGGCTTCTGTAGGGCAATGCTTAAGACAGGTAGTACAACCTGTGCATTTATTCACATCCAACGCTACGGAATGTCTGTTTGGTTGCATAGACTCACCCTATATGTTAATCTTCATAGTTATGGTTGTGCCGACACCGACTGTGGAATCAACCGTCATTTCATCCGAATAACGTTTCATATTCGGCAGTCCCATTCCGGCCCCAAAGCCCAGAGAGCGAACATTTTCACCTGCGGTTGAAAAGCCTTCCTGCATCGCCTGATTGATATCTTTGATGCCGGGGCCCTTGTCGGCTAACACGATTTCAATACAGTCTTCACTGACAGTAACAATAGCTTCACCGCCACCTGCGTGGATAACCATATTGATTTCGCCTTCGTACATCGCAATGGATGCTTTTCGTATAGTTTCAGGTGCTATGCCTAATTGCCTGAGATTTTTCTTTAACTGTCCCGATGCCTGACCGGCGGTTGTGAAATTTTTTCCGTCAACCGTAAAATTAAAGGTCAGATTTTCGTTCATACTTTTTTCTTCGCTCCTGTAAGCCCATTGGAATATAAAATTCCGCAGGTATCATACATACGCTTTTCGGTAGCAAGTAGAGCAATACCGCTTTCCTTTGCTAATTTAATCATCTCTTCATTAGGCATTTTCCCGCGAACAAAAACTATACAAATCATATCCATCATTTCGGCCGTTCTGATAACCTGCGGATTAACAAGACCCGATATTAAAACCGACTGGTCGTTT
>JAZNUZ010000252.1:0-6803 GCA_045592605.1 Acutalibacteraceae bacterium | reverse complement strand
TCACTTGGTTTCCTATTTTGCCGTGAAAAAGGGTTTGGGTATCACCCAAAAAGCATTTGTACTTACAAATGCGATGCTGGTTCTATCCGATAAGCATAAGAAAACCTCGATGAAATTCATCGAGGTTTTAATCATCCTTATGAGAAGTAGCCTTTGCTCTCTCTTTTTTTGTTCTATTTTTTACTTGAAAATATTTTGTTGAGCGCAACGGTTGCAATAATTATTACACCCATTACTATCAGAATTGCCAACATTCCGGTGCCCATATATGAAAGGTTTGTTATAAAATTATTAGGTTCAAACATTTGAATTCTCCTTACATTTATATTACATAAAGAAATTAAGAATCAAGCCACCTGCAATAACCGATGCAATCTGACCCGAAACGTTAACACCGATTGAGTGCATAAGCAAGAAGTTCTGCGGGTCTTCGGCGAGTCCCATTTTGTGAACGATACGGCCGGACATCGGGAATGCGGAAATACCTGCCGCACCAATCATCGGATTGATTTTCTTCTTTAAGAATATATTTAAGAATTTTGCAAATAAAACACCGCCCGCGGTATCGAAGATAAATGCCACAAGACCGAGTCCCAATATAAGCAATGTATCTGGAGCCAGGAATTTTTCGGCAGTCATTTGAGAAGCAATAGTAATACCCAAGAAAATTGTGATTAAATTTGCAAGTACCTTTTGCGCAGTTTCGGAGAGTGAATCCAATACACCGCACTCACGGATAAGGTTACCAAACATAAGGAAGCCAATGAGTGATACGGAAGCGGGAGCCACAACACCTGCCACGATTGTAATAATAATCGGGAAAAGGATTTTTGTTGTTTTCTTAACTTCCTTTGCTTCGTACGGCATACGAATCATACGCTCTTTCTTGGTTGTAAGAAGTTTAATAACAGGCGGTTGGATAATGGGAACGAGCGCCATATACGAATATGCCGCAACCATTATTGCACCGAGATATTGTGAGCCCAATTTATTTGCTACAACGATTGACGTCGGACCATCTGCCGCACCGATAATGGCGATAGATGCCGCATCGTTAATCGGGAAGAAAATTGAAGCTAAACATAAAGTAAAGAAGATGCCAAACTGTGCCGCTGCGCCGAAAATCATCAGTTTCGGGTTGGCAAGTAAGGGACCAAAGTCAATCATCGCACCGATGCCGATAAACAAAATAAGCGGGAAAAGTTCATTTGATATACCTGCTTCAAAAAGCGTTGTAAGAGCGCGTGTTCTGCGACAAGCCCTTCCGATGACAAAGCACCGGTTATTACTTCAACCGTTTTATCCACACCATCTTGGAAAAATCTGGTTATAGCGCCCGAGCCCGGTATATTAACAAGAATAGCACCAAATCCGATAGGCAAAAGCAAGGTCGGTTCCATTTCCTTTTTTATAGCAAGGAATATGAGAATTCCACCAATCAGCCACATTACAACCTGTTGCCAGGTAATAGTGAGTAGATTTTCGTACAAAATTTCCATTTATGTTTCTCCTTTTTTAAAAAAATAACAAGGTTAGTATACCATAATTTTCTTTGCCTTGCAATAATTAAATCCCCGAATTTATATGAATTCGGGGATTTTCATTTATCTTAAAACAATACATTTTACGGGACATGCCGCGGCGCAATCGCCACAACCCGTACATTTTATAGCATCTATAACGGCTAAGTTGTTTTCAACCTTTATAGCTTCACACCTGCATACCGTTTCACACTTCTTACAACCGATGCACGCCGCCGTACACGCTTTACGCGCAACTGCGCCCTTATCGAGCGAAGAGCATCCTACGGCATATTTTTTACCGTCGGGTAAAATATCAATTATTTTTTTAGGACAGGCGGCGGCACACTTACCGCAACCAAAACATTTTTCTTTATCGACAACTGCTACACCATCTATTACGGTTATTGCACCATAATCACAAACCTTTGCACAGTCACCGAGTCCCAGACAACCGTATTTACAAACTAGAGGACCTTTATACATAAGGTTTGCCGCAGCGCAACTTACCGCACCGCTATATGCAAATTCGGTTTTTGCATTATCTGAGCCATGATTACATTTAATAAATGCCACTTTTTTCTCAGTTACGACTTCGGTACCGAGTATATCCGACATCTGCTTAGCTGTAGTTTCCCCACCGGGTATACAAAGGTTTGGCGCCGCCGTACCTTCTGCCACAGCTGCGGCATATCCATCACAACCGGAATAACCACAGGCATTACAGTTAGCACCCGGCAGACACTCTCTTATTTTTTCCTGTTTTTCATCAACCGGTACATCCATAAACTTTGAAGCAAGGGATAAAATAACACCGAGCAAAAGTCCTATACCGCCTATTATTAGTGTTGCATATAATATTCCAGCCATAGTTTAACCCCCTATTCCTGCAAATCCCAAGAAGGAAAGCGAAACTATTGAAGCCGCGATTAAGGTTATAGGTAATCCCTTTAAAAATTCAGGAACATCGGCAGTTTCGAGTCTTGAGCGTATACCGGCAAAAATTATCATCGCCAACATAAAACCAAGACCTGCCGCCAAGGCATTTACAAGGGAGAGTACAAAACCGTAACCCTTTGTGAAGTTAAGTAATGTAATACCGAGCACCGCACAGTTTGTGGTTATAAGCGGAAGATAAATTCCAAGCGCATTATAAACCGATTTTATATACTTTTTAAGCACAATTTCTAAGAACTGTACGATTGATGCAATTACTAGTATAAATAAAATTGTCTGTAAATACTGAAGTCCTAAAGGTACCAGAATAAAAGCGTACAAGGGATATGTAACAGCCGTTGCTATAATCATAACCGCCGTTACGGCAAGGCTCATACTGAACGCCGTTTCAACCTTTTTGGATGTGCCGAGAAATGGGCAGATACCCAAAAATTTCGAAAGTATCATATTTTCAGTGAGTAGCCCTGCAAGTAAAATAGAAACTATCGCACTAATCATTGCTCACTACCCCCTGTTCCACACATTTCCTTCATAGCGCAGTCACCGCAACCCGTGCATTTAACCGGCTTTTTGCCCACCGACTCTGCCAACTTATTAGAAAGCGCTATTAAAATGCCAAACACGAAAAATCCGCCCGGCGGCAAGAGCATAACTATCATCGGGTCGATAAAGCCCGTTGTTACAGGCAAAGAAAAGACAGTACCCGCGCCGATAATTTCTCTTATAGCGCCCATTAAAGTCAGTGTTGCGGTAAAGCCTATACCCATACCGATGCCATCAAGCACACTCGGTATTACAGCATTTTTAGAAGCGAACATTTCGGCTCTGCCCAAAATTATACAGTTTACAACTATAAGCGGCAGATAAATACCGAGTGCCGAATAGATACTCGGCAAAAACGCCTGTACGAGCATCTGTACCACCGTTACGAATCCCGCAATAATTGTTATATAGGCGGGAATTCTTACCTTGTTCGGTATAAAATTACGAAGCAAAGATATAACGAGATTTGAGCCCACAAGAACTAAAGTCGCCGCCACGCCCATACCGATACCGTTTATAGCGGCGGTAGTAAGCGCTAAAGTAGGACAGGTACCGAGTACCAAACGTAAAACAGGGTTTTCTTTTACAATACCGTTAGTAAGGTAGGAAACATATTCTTTTTTCATTACTGTACCTCCCCTACTGTACTGTTTGCAGTTACTTCGAGATATTTGTTAAGCGCTGTAAATGCTTCATCAACACAAGCCTTTACGGCCTTTGAAGTTACTGTAGCGCCCGTAACTGCGTTTACTTCGTTCTTCTCCGAATCGGCGCCGTTTTTAATAACCGCAACCCCTTCGGTTTTTCCATTGAACTGCTCATAGAAAGCAGGTTTTGTTGCATTCTGACCAAGACCGGGAGTCTCATCTGCCGCAGACAAAATATTTATGGCGATTATTTTTTTATCGGGCGATAACGCCGTCATAACTTTTACATCGCCGCCATAACCCTTGTTTACGGTTTCAACTATATAACCAATGACACCGTCCGTGTTTCTGGCTTCGAAAAATGAAGTATCTTCATCCTGTAAAAGCAGTGAGTTATCTATTTTTTTATACTCATCTGCCGCAATAAGAGATGCCATCGCGCTATTACTTGCCGCTTTTTCCATCTCTTCGATTTTACCTGCCGTTACAAGATTTGTAACCGATAAAATAAATGCTACGGCAAGACATATAGCACCGAGTTTCCAGATAAGAGATAAAACATCGTTATTTTTCTTTGCAAATCCAACCAGTTTGGACCAAAAAGACTTGAGAATTTCTAAAATCTTGCTCATTTGCTCTGCGCCTCCCATCCAAACGGTTTAGGCTTTGTAAATGTGTTTATGTGCGGTACCAAAAGATTCATCACAAGTATCGCATACGAAACTCCTTCGGGCAGCGCCGCAAAATTACGGATAACTACAGTTATAACGCCGCAACCAATACCGAAGATAAGTTTACCCCACTTGAATGTAGGACTTGTTACATAATCGGTTGCCATAAAGAATGCACCGAGCAGTAAACCGCCGCTAAGCACGGCTTTTAAGGGGTCAACGCCTATTAATAATGAGAAAACAAATACAGTACCTATAAATGACGCCGGTATTATGGGTGAAATCACGCGGCGAAGTATAAGATAAATTCCGCCGAGCAATAGCATAACTGCCGATGTTTCACCGATTGAACCGCCGTGCATACCAAAAAGTAATTCGCGTACCGAATATCCGACACTGTCCGCCAATGGTGTTGCCGAAGAAACCGTATTGGTGAAGGGTTCTAAATACCTTGTCATAGCCGCAGGGAACGATACTATCAGTACAATTCTTGCAGTAATGGCAGGGTTAGCAAAGTTATGACCGAGTCCGCCAAACATCTGCTTTACAACTATAATTGCAATCGCACTGCCGAGTGCCGCCATCCATACAGGCAAACTCGAAGGCAGATTAAGTGCCAACAAAAGACCTGTAACTACTGCAGATAAATCGCGTAGAGAATTTTGTTTTTTAAGCGCTTTGTTCCATATAAATTCACTTAAAACCGCAGATGCTATGCACACAGCAATCAAAAGCGCCGATTTTAAACCGAAAATCACTGTGCCGTAAACGGCGGCAGGAATTAGAGCGATTATTACATCCAACATTATTCCTGTTGTGGAAAAATCCGAATGTAAGTGCGGTGAAGAAGAAACTGTTAGATTATTTCGCACTGTTAATCCCCCTTAAAATACTTTTTGCGGTACGCATTGTCTGTGTGAGCGGTCTGCCTGCCGGACAGGTAAAACTGCAACTTCCACATTCAATACAGTAATTTATGTTAAGTTTTGCAAGATTATCATTAAGTCCTAACCTTACCGCAGTTTCAGTGGCGGCAGGTGTTAAATTCATAGGACAGGCTTCGGCACATTTGCCGCAACGGATACAAGGCGTTGTAGCCATAGGCGTACCATCTTTAAACGCTAAAATAGCGTTGTTCTGTTTTGTTATAACGGCAGAATCACTCGTAACGGTAATACCCATCATCGGTCCACCGTAAAGAATTTTTGCAGGTGTCTCATCGGCTTCGCAAAAATCGAGTACATCTTTTATAGCCGTACCTATGGGAACGCGTACATTCCGCGGTTTACGAACGGCATCACCATCCACTGTCAGACATTTGTATGTAATCGGCTCACCCGTTTTTACATAACGGCACAAAACGGCAACACTTGTAATATTCATAACAAGACAACCAACATCGGCAGGTAGTTTACCAAAGGGAATTTTGCGCTTGGTAGCGGTATATACCAATACCTTTTCGGCGCCCTGCGGATAGCGCGAATGCATTTTCATAATTCTTACCGAATTATCACGGTCACGCTTATCGGTTGCCACTTCGTAAAGTCTTTTAATAGCTTCGGGCTTATTATCTTCAATACAAATAATTACATTTTTGATGTTGAGTTTTTCTTTTAGAAGATACACGCCATCAATAACGTTATCGTGTTCTTCCATACAGGTGCGGTAGTCACTCGTAATATACGGCTCACATTCTGCGGCATTTACAATAAGTGTATCTATTTTTTCATATGCCGCAAGTTTTATATGTGTCGGGAAACCGGCTCCCCCAAGACCTACAAGACCGCAGTCACGCGCCGCCTTTACCAAATCTTCTGCCGTTTCTATAACGGGCGGAATGAATTCCGCTTTTTTCATTATGCCATCAGATTCAATTACAACAGCAGGTGTCTTATCACCGCCGACACCGAAAATTTCGGTAAAAGCAGTCACCCTTCCCGAAACACTCGAATGTATCGGTACAGCAAAATTCTGCTGACTATCCCCTATTTTCGTACCGACCAAAACTTCATCGCCGATATTAACAAGACAGTCACACACTGCGCCTATGTTTTGCTTTAGCGGAATTGTCACGGTATTTGGTACAGGTAAATCCACACACTCTTGCTCCGCGGTATGTTTGCGGTGCGGAATTCTCAAAGCACCCAAAAACCTACCGACAGGCCTCAGTATTTCTTCTGGATTATATTGCATAAATTTTACTCCTTTATGAACGGGATTTATGTATAGTTTGATATAATAATTATACTACAGTCGACAAGATTTTACAAGTAGTTATTGACAACATGAAAAATTTATGTAAAAATATAAAAATGAAATTCATTTTCAAATTGGAGTGTTTAATATGCGAACGGCGGATGGTTACAAAACGCGGCAACGCGAAAAAATCGAAAACTGTCTTAAAGAAAACCATAATATTCATATGACAGTAGATGATATTGTATTATTTCTTTCCGGCAATAACG
>JAZNUZ010000251.1:0-5263 GCA_045592605.1 Acutalibacteraceae bacterium | reverse complement strand
CTTTCCTTTAACATAGTAAACCCCCGTTAATATAAATTAAAATCCGGAATATATTTTGTATCTGAACTTAGACTGTCCTGAATATAAATTTTATCACTGTCTTTAGTCAGTATATAATCCAACACCTTTTGATATTCTCTTTTTGTAACCTTTCGGTTTATTTCCGCGTACTGTTCCGATTTACCGCAAGGAACATACTGTGCCATTAAACTGAAATAGGCATTGGGTGTGTTATCAAAGAACCAATCGATAATTTTTATCGCTTCTTTTGTCGCCGACGGCAAAAGTAAATGTCTGACAATTATACCCTTTTGCATAATACCGTTATCATCAAATATACATTCGGGTGCTAATTCATAAGCGACTTTAAGCGCCGAACTTGCCCTTTCAAAGTAGTCACCCGCCGCAGAATATTTTAAAGATTTATCGGTGGAAAAATATTTTAAATCAAAGAGATAAATATCAAATATATTCTGTTTTATACTATCACGCAGTTCATAGCCACTCGTATTACAAACAAGCGGAATTTTAGGTGTATAAATTTTAAGGGCAGCTTTAATCGTTTCAATATAGTGTGTGGGGTTTACAAAATTAATATTATGCGCACCCTTTTTTTCTAATTCGCGGAAAATTTCCGCTAACTCTTCTACCGAAATAATCTTGCCTTTATTCAAATGACTGATTTGGTAATTCTGGCAATATACACACCGCATATTACAGCCGCTGAAAAATATTGTCCCCGAGCCGTTTGTTCCACTGATACACGGTTCTTCCCAGAAATGTAAATCTGCCCTTGCTATTTTTGGTAGCAGTGGTGCTGCACAGTAACCGCCTTTATTTTCATAGTCGGTTCTTTCGGCATTACACCTTCTTGGACAACTATTGCACAACTGTTTCATTTTCTGTTACCTTTGGCACCGGATGAATTATGCGTTTTGTGACCTTTAATCCATTATAAGTTACTTTAAACATAACCCTGCCTAAAAACGAGTTTCCACAGTTATTACACTTAAATTCGCTCATAAACCAATGATTGCGGTATTTGAATTTTTTAAGCGGCGGCACAGAAAGTCCGCACTTATCACAGTTGAATTCGAGATGTTGTGGTTTTATTTCCTTGCTATCAAGTCTGCTTAAATAATAGTTCTTAAATGTGAGTTTTTTAAAAAATTCGGGGTCTGATGTGTCCTTGATGTACCCTGTAAATCTTTCTTTATTATAGGTGCGTTTTAAAATTTCGGCAGTTATTTTACTGTCATCAACCGCCGTATGCAAATCAAACTTATCGGTGGAAACCGACAGCATTTCTGCCGCATCAGACAATGATACCTGATTTACAATTTCTGCACCCATTAATTTCATCTCATTCTGAAAATACTTTTGCAAATCAACGTATCTGCCAATTTTAAAGGTAACTCCTTCATCTAAAAACAACCGTGAGTTTTCTATTATTGTGAATAAATCAGAATTACTCCAGGTAAGTGTGATAAAATCTTCTCCAACCCATTCGTTATAAAGGTTAACCGCTTCGGAAAAAGGAATTCCTTTTAGCATATCTTCGGTCGTGATACCTGTAAGATTCGCGAAACGGTTACTGACTTTTTTAGAAAATGAAGAGCGTACGGTTTTTGAAAATTTACCTTTATTTTTGAAATTATCGTCTAATTTGACCGCGCCAATCTGCAAAATCTGATTTACGAATCTGCCGTGTTTTTTACAGTAAGCGCTATCCCATTCTAAATCAAGAATAATATAATTCATTTATTTGTTTTTTGACTCGTATTTCATACGAGCTTCCTTATTAAGTATTCTTTTCCTAAGGCGTATATTATTCGGTGTGATTTCTACAAGTTCATCGGCCGCAATAAATTCAAGCGACTGTTCAAGACTTAAAACCGAATGCGGAACAAGTCGAAGTGCATCATCACTACCCGAAGCGCGTGTGTTTGTCATTTGTTTTTTCTTGCAGACATTACACACAATATCTTCTTTTTTCGGATTTTCGCCGACAATCATACCTTCGTAAACGGGTGTGCCGGGGCCTATAAACAGTCTGCCCCTGCTCTGCGTATTAAACAGTCCGTAACCTGTGGCTTCGCCCGTTTCGTGAACAACGATTGAGCCTGTAGTTCTGGCTTCTATATCACCTTTATATTCTTCATATCCGTTAAACACGTGGTTCATAATACCATTACCGTTAGTATCGGTCAAAAACTGTGAACGGTAACCGAGTAAACCACGCGCGGGTATTAAAAACTCAAGGTGCGAAGTACCGCCATCTCTGACACCCATATTTTTAAGTTCTGCCTTACGGGTACCAAGTCGTTCCATTACGGCGCCGACATATTCTTCGGGAACTTCTATCATAAGAAGTTCAATAGGCTCAAGAAGTTTTCCATCCTTATCACGTTTATAAATAACGGTAGGCGGTGACACCTGGAACTCATAACCCTGTCTGCGCATAGTCTCAATTAAAATTGAAAGGTGTAATTCTCCCCTACCAGAAACCTTAAATGTATCGGCAGAGTCAGTTTCTTCAACACGAAGACTTACATTGGTTTCAATTTCTTTAAACAATCTGTCTCTAAGATTTCGGGATGTAACAAATTTGCCATCCTTACCTGCAAATGGTGAGTTGTTAACCATAAAATTCATAGCCAATGTGGGCTCATCAATCTTTACAAAAGGTAATGGCTCTATAGCATCGGCTACACAAAGGGTTTCGCCTATATTGAGTTCAGACACACCCGCAATCTGTATTAAGTCACCAACCGACGCGGTATCGCACTCGGTCCTTTTTAATCCATTTATCATAAAAAGTTTGGAAACTCGAACATTCGTGGTAGTACCGTCGTTATGACATAAAACTGCGCTTTGTCCGTTTCTGATTGTTCCGCGTACTACTCTGCCAACACCGATTCTACCTAAATAATCATCATATTCTATATTTGAAAATAAAACCTGAAGGGGTGCTTCGGTATCGCCTTTCGGCGCATCAATTTCACTAACTATAGTTTCAAAAAGCGGTTTTAAATCGGTCCCTAAATTATCTGCATCAAGTGAAGCATATCCATCGCGACCGGATGCAAAAACTACGGGGAATTCTATTTGTTCATCATCGGCGCCGAGTTCTATAAACAAATCAAGTACTTCATCTACAACTTCTGTAGGCCGCGCCATAGGTCTGTCAACCTTATTAACAACAACTATTGCTTTTTTGCCGAGCGCCAAGGCTTTTTTCAGTACAAATCTTGTCTGTGGCATACAGCCTTCAAAAGCATCAACAAGCAGCAGCACACCATCCACCATCATCAAAATACGCTCAACTTCGCCGCCGAAATCAGCGTGACCCGGTGTATCAACAATATTAATTTTAATATCCTTATATATAACGCTTGTAGTTTTGGAAAGAATGGTTATTCCGCGTTCACGTTCAAGGTCGTTTGAGTCCATTACGCGCTCATCGACCTGTTCGTTGCTACGAAAAGTTCCGCTTTGCTTGAGAAGTTGGTCCACGAGTGTTGTCTTACCGTGGTCAACGTGGGCTATGATTGCAATATTCCTTAAATTTTCTATTAATTTTTCTGCCATTAAAAAACTTCCCTAAATATATTTCTAACTTTATTATTATATAATTTTTATGCATTATTGTCAACCAAATACGACAAAAACCGACACCATTTCGGTGTCGGTTTTATTTATTAAAGTGATTTAATCGTTTCCATTAAATAATTAGCAAACTCTTTACAAGTAACGCCATCACGGTCGCCTGTAACTACAACCTTTCTTTCGGTTTCGTTACAAATACTCATAGCTTTAGCTAATTTTTCTGCCTTATCTATAAATCCGATATGGCGAAGCAACATTTCGGTTGCCTTAAATATACTCGATGGGTTTGCATATTCGCCTATACCTTCTTCTATCATTCTGGGCGCCGAGCCGTGAATAGCTTCAAACATAGCATAATTATCGCCTATGTTAGCGCTACCTGCAGTACCTACGCCGCCCTGAATCTGCGCCGCTTCATCGGTAATGATGTCCCCGTAAAGATTAGGCAGAACAAACACCTGAAACTTATCCCTTATGTTTTCATTAACAAGGTTTGCTGTCATTATATCGATATACCAGTCTTCCGCCGTTATTTCGGGATAATTTTCGGCTACCTTATGGCAGATTTCGGTGAATTTACCATCAGTTTTCTTCATTATATTGGCTTTAGTAACGATGGCTACATTTGTCTTGCCGTTTTGTCGAGCGTACTCAAAAGCCGCTTCAGCAATACGAAAAGTACCTGCATTTGTTGTGACCTTAAAGTCAACAGCCAATTTTTCGGGAATTTCTACACCGCGTGAGCCGAGTACGTACTCGCCCTCGGTATTTTCTCTATAGAAAATCCAGTCGATATTTTTTTCGGGTACGCACACAGGGCGAACATTTGCATACAAATCAAGTTCGCGTCTGAGCGCTACATTGGCGCTTTCCATAGTGCCGCCTTTTGGTGTGGTTGTAGGGCCTTTAAGCAGTACATCACATTTTTTAATTTCCGCTAAAACATCATCGGGTATTGCTTTGCCGACATTAAGTCGGTTTTCGATGGTAAGACCATCGATTATATTAAATTCAACTTTACCCGACTGCACTTCATCTCCCAGTAAAAACTCGATGAGTTCCTTGGCTTCTTTTACTATAATCGGGCCGATACCGTCGCCGCCGACAATACCTATAACTATTTTTTCTGCCTTAGAATAGTCTTTGGCTTTGGCTCCTGACTCCATAATTTCTACCCTTTTAAGTTGTTCATTTAAAAGAGTTCTGAACTGTTCAACCGCAGAATTTATATAACTTTCCATTATTTGCCGTTCTCCTTTGTGTACTGTAAAAGGCTACCCGCTTTAAGAATCGCCTTTTGTCTGTCGGTGAAATTACAGGTGAGTACAAATTTTTCATTTGTTGTTTTATCTGTAAGTATAATTTCTCCGCTATCCATACCGCTGTAAACATTATTGAGCTCTAATTCATCGCCTTGATTTAACCTATCGTAATCATCGGGATTTTTGAAAGTTAATGGCATTATACCAGCATTTATAAGGTTGGCAACATGGATACGTGCAAAACTTTTTGTAATAACGACACGAACACCGAGATATAAAGGAACTAGTGCCGCGTGTTCACGCGATGAGCCTTGTCCGTAGTTTGAGCCGCTCACAATAATACTTTTACCCGCGGCTTTAGCGCGTTGCGGGAATGTTGTATCACAAACACC
>JAZNUZ010000250.1:0-12745 GCA_045592605.1 Acutalibacteraceae bacterium | reverse complement strand
GCAACTTTCTTTTATGATTGAAAACGATTTAGATATTGTTGGTTCTGACATAGAAGAGTTTTGTACAACTCCAGACGAAATCGTTTCGGTCAGAGAAGTTCCAAAAACCATGGAAGAAATTTCTAAATACATAAAATCAAGAAATCCTTTCAATATCCCTCCCTTTTTTGCGACTTTTTAGTTCTTGACGGACAGGCCGAGTTCATACAGTATTTTCTGCCTCGACCCATAATTATATAACTGCCGCAGTCAGAACATACATCCCCCGTAGGAAGTCCGGGAGACGCAAAATCGCATTTCGGATAATCTGCGCAGCCGTAAAAAGACTTACCTGTTTTCTTAGAATTTCTCTTTATCAGTTTTCCGCCGCATTTCGGACAAGGTTGTTTAATTTCATCTGCGGGCATAGGCTTTGTGTTTTTACATTCAGGGAAGCCCGGACACGCCAAGAATTTACCGAAGCGGCTTGATTTAACCACCATTGTTCTGCCGCACTTATCGCAGACTACATCACTTTCTACATCCGGCACTTTAACGTGTTTGCCGTTAAGTTCGGTTTCTGCTTTTGTGAGTTCTGCGGCAAATTCCTTATAGAAATTCTCCATTATCTTAACCCAATTAACATCCCCTGCCGCGATACTGTCAAGGTCGGTTTCGACACTCGCGGTGAATTTAACATCCATAATATTTTTAAAGTGCTTGGAAATTAAATCAGACACCACTATACCGAGTGCGGTGGGTTTAAGTGATTTTTTCTCACGTTCAATATACTCACGTTGCAATATATTGGCAATAATTGTAGCATAGGTAGAAGGTCTGCCTATACCGTTTTCTTCGAGTGCCTTTATAAGTGTAGGCTCTGTATAACGTGCAGGTGGCAGAGTGAAATGTTGAGCGGATACGAGTTCCTTGAATTTAAGTATGTCATCCTTATTCATTTCGGGCAATACGCCGCCTACCGCTTCTTCATCATCCTTACCTTCTTCGTAAAGCGCAGTATATCCATCAAATTTAACCGAATATCCTGTAGCCTTAAAGAGATAGTTTCCCGCAGTTATATCAACCGCAACTGTATCCTGTACACAGTTTGCCATAAGAGATGCTACAAAGCGACACCAGATAAGCCGATACAATTTATATTGCTCTGCCGACAGACTTTCCTTAACGCTATCGGGTGTTAAGAAAATATCGGTGGGGCGTATCGCTTCATGCGCATCCTGAGCATTACTGTTGGTCTTAAAGAAGCGTTCTGTTTTAGGCAAATATTTTTCGCCGTATACCGAAGTTATATAGTTTTTGGCCGACATACGCGCTTCATTTGATATTCTCAAAGAGTCGGTACGCATATAGGTTATAAGACCGATTGTTCCGCGGCCGATAATATCAATACCTTCGTAAAGCTGCTGTGCTATACGCATGGTCTTCTGACCTGTATAATTTAACTTTCTGGATGCTTCCTGTTGTAAAGTTGAAGTGATAAACGGTGGTGCCGGTTGTTTATTTCTTACACCTTTTTTGATTTTATCAACTTTGTATTCTGCGCCATCAAGTTCATTCTTTATATGATTTGCCGTTTCTTCATTTGCAATTTCAATTTTTTTGCCATCAGCACCGCCGTAAAATTTAGCAATGAACGACTTTTTGCCCGACTGCAGTTTAGCATCAAGCGTCCAATATTCTTCGGGTACGAAAGCTTCAATTTTCTTTTCTTTATCAACAATAAGTTTAAGCGCTACGCTCTGTACACGTCCGGCCGAGAGACCCCTTTTTACCTTTTTCCAAAGGAAAGGGCTTAACTTATAACCAACCACGCGGTCAAGTGCACGACGCGCCTGTTGTGCATCAACAAGGTCCAAATCAAGTCTACGCGGATTTGCCATTCCGTTTTCAACACCGGTTTTGGTAATCTCATTAAAGGTAACGCGGTTATCGTTATTCATATCCAAAGCCAAAAGTTGTGCTAAATGCCAAGAGATTGCTTCACCTTCGCGGTCAGGGTCGGTCGCAAGATACACAAAGTCTGCAGTAGCAGCGGCATCTTTTAGCTTCTTGATAACTTCCTTTTTGCCGGATATGGTTTCATATTTCAATTCGAAATTCTTCTCAATGTCAACACCAAGTTTTGATTTAGGTAAATCACGAATGTGTCCCATTGAAGCCATTATTTCATAATCACTGCCAAGTATTTTTTTAATGCTTTTAATTTTTGACGGTGACTCAACAATAACAAGTTTCGACATTTTAAATCTCCTTAAGTAAGCAAACGCGAATAATCGGAGCCTGATTTGAAGGTCAGATTTTCGCCTTTGAATTGTTAAAATACTCGTTAATCCTTACAGATTAACTACGTTTTATCTATTTCAGTCCGTATCTGCCACCGGGCAGAGCTTCGATATAACCGAAAATCTCAAGTTCGGTGACTGCCGCTAAAACTTCGCCGAGCGACAGTTGACCGCAATCAATTTCATCAATAAGAAAAATTTGCTTATCTAATTGATTATACACTATTTTTGCCGTTTTTGAAAGGTTATCCGTAATATTTTTTTTAATTTTTTCTTTTCTTGGTAACTCCGCGGTTTCAGGACCTGTTTTTGCGGATGTTTTCTCTTTACTTTCGGCAGTCATTACCACCTGGGTTGCGAACGCTTTTTCGGGGAATATTTTATCTGGAAATCTTACTATATATTCTTGGAAAATATCACCCGTGTCAAGTAAAGCCGACGCGCCATCACGTATTAATTTATTGGAGCCTTTGTACTGAAGATATGTAGGATTCCCCGGAATTACAAAGACATCTCTGCCCTGTTCGTTTGCAAGATTTGCCGTTATAAGTGCGCCGCTTTTATCACCCGCTTCAATAACCACAGTGCCGTGTGAGAGACCCGACATTATGCGGTTTCTTATAGGGAACGTATATTTTGTAGCATTTTGATTGGGAAAGAATTCGCTTATCAGTATCCCCTGTTTCGCTATAGTGTCGCGAAGCGGTTTGTTTTCTTTTAGATAAGAACTGTTTATTCCTGAGCCTAACACACAGATTGTATTGCCGTTTACCGCCAATGCACCTTTATGCGCCGCAGAGTCGCTACCCAAAGCGCCGCCGCTGACAATAGTGAAGCCGCCAGATGCCAGTCTTGCAGACAAGGAGAAAGCCGCTTTGTTACCGAAAGCGGATACGGCTCTGGGGCCAACAATGCATATTGTGGGTTGGCCGTTCAGTAAATCTATATTGCCTTTAAAATACAACAAAAGCGGTGGATTTTCAATTTCGCGTAACAGTGATGGATAATGAGAATTATTTATACACACGAGAGAAATACCCATATTCTTACAATCATTTAAGACCTTCATTGCAAAGCTTAAGTCTTTATCACTAAGTTTTGCAAGTTGTGTTTCTTTAAACAACCCTGAAAGTTTTAAATCATCATACGAAGCGTTATACACACCCTTAGCGTTTCCGTATCTTTCTAAAACAGGTTTTACTTGTGCGCTACCTGCCCTTAAAATACTCTGAAGCCATATCCAATATTCCATTATCTCACCAACTCCCATAAAGCAATAGCCGCCGCTGCCGCCGCGTTCAATGACTCGGCACTTCCCGACATAGGTATTGTTACATTCTCAGCCAAAGACTTTATTTCTTCTGTAAGCCCGTTGGCTTCATTGCCTATAATTACGATACTTCCCTTGCCGAATTCTGCTTTACGAATATCTTTACCGCCATTTACAACACAACCGAACAGTTTGAGCCCACTGCTCTTTAGCACACCCGCAAAATCTTCGGCAACTATAATATCCATACGCAATACCGTACCCATTGATGCGCGTAACACCTTAGGACTATACGGGTCGCAACCACCAGAAGACACGATTATACCATCAATTCCTATGGCTTCGGCAGTCCTTGATATTGCGCCGAGATTTGATGGGTCAGATATATTCTCGAGCGCTATATAGCGGCCGTTTTTGTTTAATGCGGCAAGTGTTTTGGCAGGAATTTTACCAACCGCTAATATTCCCTGCGGATTTTTAGTATCGGCTATTTTTTCGAACAGATGCTGTTTAAGAATTACCGTTTCGTTTGCCGCCGATATATATTTATCCAGTGTTTCCCGCTGTTTTTCATATAACTCTTCGGAAATTACAAGCGTTTTGATTTCTACAGAATTATCCACACAGTCAGAGCAAACTCTCAGTCCTTCGGCAGCAAAAAGACCCGTTTCCTTGCGGTAACGAGCAGATGTCTGTAGTTTTGAAATATCCTTTATTATTGGATTATCCTTACTTGTAATACCTTGAAAGACGACATTTTTACACACCTTTATCAAAAGAAAGTCGCCCGAGATAATAAAAAATCTCGGGCGCGGACATTATTTTTCTAAAGCCTTTTTTGCATTCTTTGCAAGAGTAGCAAATCCGGCAGCATCATTTACAGCCAGTTCTGCAAGCATCTTGCGGTTAATCTGAACGCCTGCCTTTTTAAGACCATTCATAAATGTAGAATAGTTCATACCGTTGATTTTAGCTGCAGCTGAAATACGGGTAATCCAAAGGCGACGGAAGTCACGCTTTTTAAGTCTACGACCGATATAAGCGTAATTACCAGATTTCATAACCGCTTCTTTTGCGGTTTTAAAGAGCTTTGATTTAGCTCCAAAATAGCCCTTAGCGAGCTTTAAAGTTTTATTTCTTCTTTTGCGTGTTGATAACGCACCTTTAACTCGTGCCATTTAAGCAACCTCCACTCTTTTCCTTAATTATAAGGCATCATTTTCTTTACCTTTGCAACGTTTGTTACATCGGCAACGACTACCTTACGTAAGTTTCTCTTACGTTTTGTTGTTTTCTTGTTTAAAATGTGTGACTTGTAAGCATGACCGCGTTTTACCAAGCCTGTTTTTGTGAACTTGAAACGCTTTTTTGCACCACTGTGTGTCTTAATTTTAGGCATTTGAAAACCCTCCTTAATTATTAACTTACTTTGACGATTTTGGCGCTAAGAACATAAGCATATTACGTCCTTCCATCTTAGCAGGTTTTTCAACACTTGCATATTCCGAACAAAAATCTGCAAATCTGCTCATAATTTCTAAGCCGATTTCGGGATGGCCAAATTCACGACCGCGGAAGCGGATAGAAACCTTTACCTTATCCCCTGACTTTAAAAACTTAATTGCATTTTTGCCCTTTGTTTCAAAATCGTGAGTGTCAATGCTCAGTCCGAGACGAACTTCCTTGACTTCAACAACCTTTTGGTTTTTTCTGGCTTCCTTCTCGCGCTTGGCCTGTTCGAAACGGTATTTACCAAAATCCATTATCTTGCAAACAGGCGGTACGGCGTTGGGAGAGATGTTAACCAAATCGAGATTTTTCTCTGCCGCGGCTGACAAAGCATCCTTAAGCGGTAAAATCCCTAATTGTGAACCATCAGTATCAATTACTCGCACTTCTTTTGCTCTTATTGATTCATTAATCAATATTTCCTTGCTGCTAATATTAAAGCACCTCCGACACAGTATAATAACATCAAAAAAGCACGGACAACAAAGTCGTCCGTGCATAATAAACCCAATAAACCTTATGGTTTTTAAGTAAATTATTGACCCTTTAAGTAAATCTCTGGGGTGAGAACGACATTACTGCTCTACTTTATTGTTAACATATTTTAACATTGTTTTTTTGTTTTGTCAAGAGTATTTTTATTTTAATCGATTTTAAGTTCCTTGATAGAACGGTATTGGAAATCCACATTACTTAAAAGTTCGGGTTTCTTAAGTGCAATAGCGACACCGCGCACCACCGAATGAGTCGGGTCAACCGATACATGCACCTTTGTTCCTAAATATTCTTCCAAAAGTTCCGGCATTCCGTTAATAAGCGAACTGCCGCCTGTAAGATACATGCCTTCGGTCATAATATCGGCAACTAAATCAGGGTCGGTTTTTTCAAGTACCGCACGTATATCGTTACAAATAGAAAGAGCCGTATCAATAATGACATCATAAATTTCGCTCGATGTAATTTCAAACGACTGTGGAAGTCCTGTTACAATATTCTTTCCCTTTGCGACTATTGCTATTTCGACAGGACGTTTTATAACGGTACTTAACTGCTTTTTAATTCTTTCGGCAGTTAAAGGGCCGATTTCTATATTATATTCTTTTCTTACGTATTTTTCTATAAGTTCATCGAAGGTATTTCCCGCAGTTTTTGAAGAATCACACTGAGCAATTCCGCCAAGAGACAATGTGGCTATATCGGTTGAACCTGCACCCATATCAACAATTAAATTACCTTGTGGCTTAAAAAAGTCGATACCAAAGCCTATTGCCACGGCGATGGGATTTTCAACTACGGTTACATTTCTGCCACCGCTTTCTGTCACAACCTGTTCGAGAGAGTGGTGTTGAAGTTCAGTAACACCCGTAGGCAGTGCCGCCATAACTCTCGGTCTCAAAATACGACTGCCGAAGCATCCGTGCATATAGTGGCTGAGCATAGCCTGTGCCAAATCATAATCGGCTATTGTTCCGTTCTTTATCGGATGAACGCAAAGCAAACTGTCGGGCGTTCTGCCCAAGGTCTGTAATGCTTCTTCTCCGAAATAAAGCGGTTCCATAGTATCTGCATCCACGGTCACTACACTAGGCAGTTCAAGAACAATTTTCGAGCCGGAAAATATTACGGTTTTAGAAGAACCTAAATCAATTCCTATATCCGTTGTTTTCATTCATATCACCAAATACATTATATTTTATAATTTACTTTTTTTCAATACCGAAAACATTCATTACCGCCGTCGCACAATATACATCGCGCACACCGGAAAACAACAATTCCTTTGTACATTCATTAAGTGTAGCGCCTGTACTCTTTACATCATCAATAAGTAATACTGTTTTATAATGATTTTCATCCCGAAAATAAAACATATTTTTTACATTTTCAATTCTCTCTTTGTGACCTAATGTATGTTGTGACTTTTTAAACGGGCGTTTCTTTAATAAACGGCAGTACTCTATTCCAAGTTTTTGTGCAACAGATTTTGCTATAACTTCGCTATGATTATATCCTTTATAAAAATATTTAAACGGCGACATCGGAACACTTGTCACTCTGTCAAATTCTACAGAGCCAAAATATTCCTTTATCTTTTGGCACATCTTGTCGGACAAAAAGTCGGCACAATCTGTCTTATTACCGAGTTTGAACCGATAAATCATTTTCATTGAGTTGTCACCCTTATAAAACGGAGCGACACAACCCGAAAAGCGATACACGTGCCGTTTACACTCGCAATGCTTCTTTACCGCACCGCACACCGAACAGTTTTTACCGATATATTCCAATTCATCGTTACACTTTTTACATACCGCCGAGTTTCTTTGTATTATTTCGCCACATACAGCGCAACGTTTCGGAAACAAAAGCCATACTATATATTTTATAAAATTCATACCCTATCCGCCTGTTTTTCGATAAACTCTGCAAGTGCGGTATATCTTAAAGTTTTTCGGTCGTTTGCTGCCATCTGAAAAAGTATTTCTTCGCGCCCTACTACAACCAACATTTTTTTGGCTCTCGTAACCGCGGTATAAAGTAAATTTCTGTATCTCAACATTTGCGGCACATCAAAAAGCGGCAAAACAACACAGTCAAACTCGCTACCCTGACTTTTATGTACGGTTACGGCGTAGGCTAATTCTATCTGACCCAAGTCATCACTTAAATACTCCGCCACCTTATCATCGTATTTTACCTTTAGTGTACCGCTATGCTTGTCCACAGACACAACAGTTCCTATATCCCCATTAAAAACGCCGCTTCCGCTCTCCCCATCGGGTTTGTACCAAACTATATCGTAATTATTTTTTATCTGCATTACCTTATCGCCTGTCCGTATAAACACTCCCATATAACTAAGTTGCTCCTTATCGGAACGCGGCGGATTTAGTAATGACTGCAAGAGATTATTAAGATTATAACTACCGCCATCCATTTTCCTTGATGGACAAAGCACCTGTATATCCGAAACGGCAGAAAAGCCGTATGCCGCAGGTAAGCGCTCAGTAACGAGTTCAAGCACTGTATCAACCGAATCGGTAATACCGCTTCTTTTTACCATAAAAAAGTCGGAATCGCTTCCGTTATTGAGTTCTATTTTTTCGCCGTCGATTATCCTATGCGCATTAAGGACAATATCGCTTTCTGCCGCCTGTCTGAAGACTGTTTTCAGTCGGACAGAATCAACAAACTCCGATTTAAGTAAGTCATTAAGCACATTCCCCGCACCGACACTCGGTAATTGGTCCGCATCTCCCACCATAATTACACGACAGCCGCGCCTTAGCGCTCTCAAAAGGCTTTCAAAAAGCAGAGTATCAACCATAGACATCTCATCTATAATTATAACATCACAATCTAACGGATTACGCTCGTTACGACTGAAGATGTGTTTATCGTTGTCCGCCCACTCACTCTCAAGCAGTCGGTGAATAGTCTTGGCTTCGTATCCTGTGAGTTCGGTAATGCGCTGAGCCGCCCTGCCTGTTGGCGCCGCAAGAATTATATTAAGGCGCCTATATTCGAATATTTTTATTATAGCAGTGAGTGTGGTGGTCTTTCCTGTTCCCGGACCACCCGTAAGTATTAGCATCCCTTTATCTACTGCTGCGTGTATTGCGGCGCGTTGCAATTCACCGAATTTAATTTTCAGCATACTCTCAATTCTGTCTATTTCCAATTCATCAATAGGCATAATCTCAGAAATTTGGTCTCTTGCAGAACAAAGCCGCGCCGCAATATATTTTTCGGCATTATAATACTGCGGTAAAAACGCAAATTCTTTACCGCCGATTTCTTCTAAAACTATTAAAAAAGTTTCATTCATTCTATTTAACGCAAACTCTATGTTTTCGCTACCTACCGATAAAAGTTCGGCAGCAATCATAACCAGTTTATCTACCGGCACACACGTGTGGCCGTTTCCGAGATTCTTTTTAAGTATGTATATTATACCCGCCTTCAGTCTTTCGGCACTGTCAGGCTCTGTACCGAAACTGCTCGCTATTTCTTCGGCGCGGTCAAAAGAAAAATCTATCCCTTCATCGCACAAAACATACGGATTATCACTTATAATTTTTACCGAAGAGTCGCCGAATTTCTTAAAGATTTTAAGTGCTTCATCGGGCGTTATTCCGAATGGGGACAAAAGCATCATAATATCTTTAAGACCAAACTGCTTTTTATATTCTGCATTTATAAGCATTGCTTTATTGTAGGATATACCCTTTATCTCTGCTAAAAGTTCGGGGCTTTCTTCTATAATCTCTAATGATTGTTCTCCGAATTTATCTATAATAAGCCTGGCGGTTGCAGGTCCTACACCCTTTATGCTACCGCTTGATAAGTATCTTAAAATAGATGCCTTATCATTTCTGATTATTCTCTCAACCGTTTCGGCCTTGAACTGTTCGCCATAGTTTGCGTGGGTAACAAATTTTCCGCTACAACTAACACTATCTCCTTCACACACAAAGGGCATAATGCCAACCACCGTAATCAGTTCGCCATCAGTATCTAATAAGGCAACCGTATATCCGTTGTTATCATTTCTATATGTAATTTTTTCTATGGTTCCGCTTATACATTCCCTATTTTCCGACATTATTTACCCCTGCATTCATAATTTAAGAAATCAAAATTATCGGTAAAATATATACCGTTTCCAGAAAAACGTTCTCTGCAATTTTTTCTCTTTTCATCCGACAAATTACCCATAAAGGCAACCAATATATCGGCGTATCTACTGCCATGCCATTTAAATTCTTCAATAATTGATAATAACTGTCCTTCTGCTTCATTCTCTGTTAGCACAGTTATTAATATATTCTTGGCAGGTTTCTTTGGCTTTAAAACTCTGTAACAAATCAGATGAAATAATTCACTTATGCCAAAAACTGCCAAGACTGCCATAACGGTTATTAAAAAAGCTTCAAACATAAAACCACCTCACGCCATTATATGCAGAAACTGATTTTATGTAACAAAGGGTTTCGATATGCCAATGTATATCGAAACCCTTATAATAATTATTACTTAATGCTTACCGAAGCTTCGTAATCGCCTACCTGCCATAACACCTTGCCTGAACGAGATACTATTGTTACAGGCAAAATATACTCTCCCTTTATCTTGTCGGTAACATCGATTTTTGCATAAAGGTCATCCGCCGAAAGTTTATTTATTACAGATTTCGGTCCGCAAATTTTAACGTTTTTAATAGAACTGTTAAGGGTAACCGAAAGATTATTAGGGTTATTTTCGCCAACAACATCGGTTACTGTAAAAGATTTTTGAACAAATCCAGATATATCAAATGTTACTGTTACTGCTGTAGTATTATCTACACTCTCAACTCCACCCGAAAACTCCAACGGCATTTCAACGCTTTTATTAGCAGGAGAAATATCTGTGAGATTTATCGGTGGCAACTCTATCTTTTCAATAGTGTTGATATTTTCGGGCTCACCCATAATTTCTATTTCCTTGTCAGACAGTTCCCATTTAACCTGTTCGGAAAAACCAACAGGCGCATTGACAAAGGTCGGCACCACCGGAACGGTCTTTTTCTTATAAATAACCTTTGATACCTTAACTTTAGATGTACTTAAATTATACAAAGAACTATCAAGTTTCGCGCCGTTCTCATCGAACAAGACAATCTGCGCTTCATAACTTGTAGTCTTGCCGATCTTTTCGCTTTGGTCCACAAGCGCAACCACTTTTTTAACCTTATCCACTTCGGTCTTGGGGCCTGATATTTTAATCTGCGAATCAACCGCATTATTAAATCTCAAACCACGGTCAATTAATCCTGTTTCTGCGGCAGCATCGGTAAGTTTTATACCATCGGCTTCAATTTCGACGGTATGAACGGCATCGATTATATAATCGAATTTAGTTGTCAATTCAGATGGTGAAACACCAATGATTGAATATTCTCCACTTAAGGAATTCTTGGTTGCATTAAGTGTTACGTTATACTGACCGGGTACCACAACCGCATCAAGCGTTGGCATTACCTTAATATCATCTGCAGTAAGACTGCTTACAACATAAGCCGGACCTTTTACTCTTACATTTATAGTTTTCTCAAAAGCTCCGCTGATTTCTTGTAATACGTTTTCCCCTGTCTGTCCATTTGTGCTTACTGTTATAGGGATATTGGAAATGTTCCTTTCGATATTTGGTGTTTGGTTTAATACTACCGACAGCCAAATAACAAAAGCCACTAAAACCGAAAATATTGCAAGAAACCTTTTATTTTCTGTTATCTTTTTAATCGAAAATTTATTACTTTTCATTTTTTTCTCCAGACAAATTAATGTTTATCGGACTTTTTAAACTTTTTGCTTAACCATTCTTTATAGAATCCGCCGTCTTTTTCATTTTCCTTGATTAATAATTTATTCAATTCTTCTCTTAAGGAAATAGGGTTATAATCCCGCTGCATAACACCGTTATTAGCGATTGAAATTGTTCCTGTTTCTTCAGAAACCACAACTACAACTGCATCAGACAACTCACTCATACCTATTGCGGCGCGATGTCTTGTACCGAGTTGTGAACTAAGGTCGGCATTTGAAGTGAGCGGTAAAATGCATCCAGCCGAAACAATTCTGTCACCGCGTATAATCATTCCGCCATCGTGCAGGGGGGATTTTGGATAAAACAAGTTTTGTACAAGTTCTGTAGAAGCCAACGCATCAACCATAGTACCTGTATTGATAACTTCGCCAAGCGGCGTTTCACGTTCAAATACTATAAGCGCCCCTGTCTTGCTGTCATGCATATTAGCAACCGCTTTGCAGACATTTGCCACCAAAGTTTCTATACGCTCTTTTTCACTATCAACAAGTTGGTTTTTACCGATTTTTCTTAAATTGCTCCTTCCCACCGATTCGAGCGCACGTCTGAGCTCAGGTTGGAAAATAATCACGGCTAAAACCAATAGAGATTCGCCCACCATTGTCAATAACCACTTTAAAGTGACCAAATCAAACCAGTCTGATACAAGGAATATCACAAGCAGAACAAGTAACCCTTTTACGAGCTGCCCGGCTCGTGAATCGCGCAAAAATTTCATAGCCTGATAGATAATATATGCCATTGCGACAATGTCGATTATATCGAAAACTCTGATATTCGACAAAGCATATACAATTTGGCTCCAAAATGCAGTTATACTTGCCATTTAACACATTCCTTTACTTAAATTTTTGCAACTTTCTCGCTGGGTAATCAATCTATATATATAATAACATAATTATTTGAGAGTATCAACCGCAAAAAAGAAATTTTATAAAAATTTTAATACTTTTACTAAATAGTCGATATCATTTTTTGTGTTAAAAATACCTGTACTTACACGAACGGTGCCTTCCTTTACGGTTCCAAGTTTCATATGGGCAGTCGGTGCACAATGAAGTCCTGCCCTTACCGCTATATTTTTTTGCGAAAGAAGAGATGCGGTTTGTATGCTCGGTAATCCCTTTATATTAAAAGACAGTACGGGTACCGCCATATTTTTTTCAGGCAGTGGTGTATACAAAACAACTTTAGGATTACTTTTAAGTTTACGATAAAGATATCCGATTAATTCCATTTCGTGATTATAAATATTTTTTAATCCCCTGCGTTTAACAAAATCAACCCCTGCCCCTATTCCTAAAATCAAGTCGGA
>JAZNUZ010000249.1:0-1638 GCA_045592605.1 Acutalibacteraceae bacterium | reverse complement strand
GGCTCACAGAACGACATGGCTACGATCCGACTTAAGGCTGTCAAAAATGATTCATTAGCTCAGACGGTAGAGCACTTGACTTTTAATCAAGGTGTCCGGGGTTCGAATCCCCGATGGATCACCAAAATAGGAAACCGACCTATTGGTCGGTTTTTTATTTTCTATACAATACGGGGATTCGAACACTGAGAGGGTGAGGAGCATCCAAAAACAGTTCGGTGAACTGTTTTTAGCGACGAAGTGCGAGACGGGTACTGTTTGCAAAGCAAACGGTCGGCGAGTACGAAATACGCAAGGCGGATTTATCCCCGATGGAACACCAAAAGACCGAAGCACCCAAAAGGGTTCTTCGGTCTTTTCTTTTTTCACATTGGGGATTCGAACACTTAAAGTTGCTCGGCGCAGTCGCAAAATCAAGCGGTTGAAAGTATTCACATTATTAAGCCTTAAAAATGGTTTTTTTGTTGACTTTTTTACCTTTTAAATATATTATAAAGTTAATAACATTATTGATTTTTCAAGGTGATATTTATGGGCGCTCTTCCTAATACCTGTAAACTTCTCAAAGAAAACAAGAAATTAACAATCGGTTATATAGGTGGCTCAATAACCTATGGCCGTAGCGCTATGGCTGATATAGATGGTATTCCCGGCGACATTAACCTTTCTTATGTTAATCGAACATCCCGTTGGTTAAAAGAATTATTTCCCGATGCAGAGATAGAGACAGTCAATGCGGGGGTCTCCGATACGGCAACCAATTTTGGTATTTACCGTTTAGAAAAAACTCTTATGCATAATAACGGACAGGGTATGCCCGATTTAGTATTTATTGAATTCACTTCTAACGACTGGGAATATGATACACAGGGAAAAACAGAACTACTTATTCAGGTTGAATCTATAATTCATAACATATGGGCGATAAATCCCTATGCAGAAATTGTATTCCTTTCAACAAGCCGGTACGCCCCATCTATTTCTATTGCGGCATATAGGGAAGTTGGCGAAAAGTATAATATACCTTTTATCGATGTAGGCACTCCAATAAGGGAGGCTATTTTTGTAAGAACAGGCGAGACTGATGAAAACAAAGATAAAGGAACCCTTTACTATACAGTAGATAATCTTCATCCGAGCCATATAGGTTATCAGTTGTACTTTGATTACATTAAAGAAACGCTGGAGACCTGTTTTGATATCGGGTTTATTTCAAAAGAACTTTATAACTACAAGGAAAGCAACACATCAAAAAAGCGCGAAAACTTAATTGATAAGCCCGAAATTATTACGGCGGAAAGAATTGATTTTTCGGGCAATGTGCAGTATCTTGATAGAAAAGTCTTTGTTTGGCAACACGGTACGGGCCTTGAAATTATACAGGCAACCGTTACCGAAAACTGTGAAGATATTACGGGTGTGGCGACTGCAAAGACAACATTTTACGGCAGCGCTTTCGGTATGCTTTTTGATATTAAAAGCGGCAAAAAACCGATTATTGCACAATATAGAATTGATGGCGGCGAGTGGAAAAATTTCAGAATTGATTTAACAACCCGTCAACATCAAATGTACGAACATCCGCAGGCGTTTATGTTTGCACACGCGCTCTCAAGAACAGAGCATAGTGTAGAAATC
>JAZNUZ010000248.1:0-2371 GCA_045592605.1 Acutalibacteraceae bacterium | reverse complement strand
TACATTTTTCTGTTCCTTTGTGGTGCTCCACTATAATTCCGTCAGTTACAGAAAACGATTATTTTCGACATATACAGTATAACATTTTTACCGTTCTGTGTCAAGGCACAAAAGCCCTATTTTACTGTCCTGCTTCGGTTTCGCAGTATAGGCAGCGGTATATACCACGCTTACGGTCTGTGAGTTTAAAAATATGCTTGATTTCCTGCTCGGTGGTAGTTATACAACGCGGATTTTTACACTTTATTATGTTGGTGAGAGTTTCGGGCATTTCTATGCTCTTTTTCTCAGTCAGGACACCGTTTTTAATTATATTTACGGTAGCTTTGCGGTCAACATAACCAATGATTTCAAGGTTAATGGGTATATCTGCATCAATTTTAATGATGTCTTTTTTACCCGATTTTTTACTGTTTACATTTTTTATTATGGCGACCGAACAGTCAAGAGAGTCGAGTTCCAAAAGTTCGTAGAGCCGCATACCGCGACCGGCGGTAATATGGTCAATAACGTAACCGTTTTCAATAGAATCTATATTCATATTTTTGCCTCCTCTAAAAGTTTTAGTATAAGCGCCATACGAATGTATTTTCCGTTGAGTACCTGTTTAAAGTAACAAGCGCGTTTATCATTATCAACTGCAACGCTTATCTCATTTACGCGTGGCAGTGGATGCATAATACATAGGTCTTCCTTTGCGTTTTGCAACTTTTTAGGCTCGAGTATATAACTGTCTTTAAGTCTTAGGTAGTCTTCTTCATTAAAGAAGCGTTCTCGCTGAACTCTTGTCATATAAAGTATGTCAAGGTCTCGTATAGCATCTTCAAGGGAAGAGTTTTCGGTGTATTCTATGCCGTTTTTATCGAGTATGTCGCGCTTAACATAACTCGGCAATTTAAGTTCATCGGGGGAGATAAGTACTATTTTAATGCCGCTGTAACGTGAAAGTGCTGTAATAAGTGAGTGTACAGTTCTACCGAATTTAAGGTCGCCGCAAAAACCTATGGTAAAGTTATTAAGGCTGCCTTTTTCTCGCTTGATAGTAAGAAGGTCTGCCAGAGTTTGTGTGGGGTGGTTGTGTCCGCCATCACCTGCGTTAATAACGGGTATAGATGCATTCTGGGCAGCTACCAGCGGTGCGCCTTCTTTTGGATGGCGCATAGCGATAATATCGGCATAACAACTGATTGTTTTGGCGGTGTCCGAAACACTCTCACCCTTTGCGGCGGATGATGAGTTGGCTTCAGAAAATCCAATAACACTGCCGCCGAGTTCAAGCATTGCCGCTTCAAAACTCAGTCTTGTTCTGGTTGAAGGCTCGAAAAAGAGTGTTGCTAACTTTTTGCCGCGGCATTTGTCGGCATACTTTTCACCGTTTTCGATAATATCATTAGCCGTATCAATAAGCGAATGTATCTCTTCAACCGATAAATCTAAAATATCAATCAAACTGCGCATTTTTATTCTCTCTTTCAATAATTATTCTTTAGCACCGTTAATTTCGAGATATTTCTTTATTCTTTCAACATTTTCTTTGTTTTTCTCATCTTCTTCATGATACTCGATAATATCATATACATCCACTACCGAGTATACGGGGAAGCCGAATTCTTCGCCGACTTCTGCCATAGCAGATTTGTCGGCCTGTCCTTTTTCCTTGCGGTCTACCATAACGAAGGTTGCCGCAACTTTAGTACCCTTTAAGGATGAGAGAATTGACATACTCTCACGGATAGCGGTACCTGCGGTGATAACATCTTCGACTATTACGATTTCTTCCGTTTCCTTCGGTTTATAACCTACGAAAACACCGCCTTCACCGTGGTCTTTTTCTTCCTTACGATTAAAGAAGAAGGGAACATCGAGTCCGTTTTTAGCCAAAGCTACGGATACCGATACTGCAATCGGGATACCTTTATATGCCGGTCCGTAAAGAACGGTCTTTCGGTTACCTATTTTTTCAAAGTATGCCTTTGCATAAAACTCACCGAGTTTGCATATTTGTTCACCTGTTTTTATGTCACCCGCGTTTATAAAATAGGGGATTTTTCTACCGGATTTAGCTGTAAAGTCACCAAACTTAAGAACGCCGGCACCTTCCAGGAACTGAATAAATTCTCTTTTATAACTTTCCATATTATTTCTCCTTAATCAACGAAATCTGCAACGCATCTTTTATATGCGGCAACAGGGTCGTCGGCAGCGGTAATCGGGCGGCCGACAACTATATAATCAGAACCGATTTTTTTAGCTTCGGCGGGTGTCATAACACGCTTTTGGTCGCCGATATCACCGTCAGCAAATCGTACACCGGGGGTGATGGTTAAGAAGTCATTTCCGCATACTTCGTGTACTTTGCCTGCTTCAAGGG
>JAZNUZ010000247.1:0-2379 GCA_045592605.1 Acutalibacteraceae bacterium | reverse complement strand
GGTTATCGTTTTTGTGCAATAGATGATACGGTGCCAGAAAACCATCACGGTATAAATAACTAATAAAAAATGCAGTCGAAAGACTGCATTTTTTTATTCGTTAATCTGTTTTAATTTTTCGCGATGGTTTAAATCTTCACGGATTAGTGTATAAACCGTTGCTACAAGCGGTACGCCCAAAAGCATACCTAACACCCCAAAGAGTGTGCCGCCGATAGTGATTGCAACGAGTACCCAAATCGCCGGTAATCCTAAAGAACTTCCTACGACTTTCGGATAAATAAAGTTTCCTTCTATAAACTGTAGAATGATTATAAACACAATAAACAAAAGCGCTTTTATGGGGGATACGGTCAGTATCATTATCGCGCCTACTGCTGCACCGATGTATGCACCTACTATAGGAATAAGCGCGGTGAAGCCGATTAGTGTGCCTATCATCGCGGCATACGGGAAACGGAAAATCAACATACCGAGTGTGCAGAGTATACCCAAAACAATCGCTTCGGTGCATTGTCCTACGATGTAGTTTTTGAAACAACCATTAAGGACATGCAAGAAATGAGAAATTTTGCGGTTAATTTTTTTCGGCATATAATTTTCTGTAATCTTCTTATATTGAGAAGCGAGTTTTTCTTTCTGTACCAAAATATAAACCGAGAAGAATATACCGATAAAGGCTGTTATAGTACCCGAGAAAACACTTGTTACGGCATTGAAAACAACGGTTGCCGCATCACCAAGACCTTTACTGAGATAGTCAGCAGCGTTACCAAATATCGTTGCCCACTCAATATTTTTAAGTTCTACCAATATATTTTCAGGAACAACGACACTAATCCATTCGGTTTTTAATAACCTTTGAATGTGCTTTGGTATCTCCTGAATCAAAAAAGTAATACAAGAAATGAGCTCTGGCAATATTAAGTATAAAAGTAAGGCAATCAATCCAAGCAAGGAAAGTATAGCGGCTATTACACAGATAATGCGCTTTCCTTTTTTTAGTATATTTTTATTGCTTAGTTTTTCAAAAAAACCTTCATAAAAAGACATAACAAGGTTTAGCACGTATGCAATACAAAGTCCTATAACAATCGGTGTTGTAGCGGCTAAAAGTGAGCCTAAAAACGTTGATACACCGCCCCAATAGAATATACACAGATATAATATAAATACGGTGAGTGCGATTCGAAAACAGTTTTTCCAGGTAATATTCATTTTTTATCCTTTCTCATTGTTTAATTTCTCGATAATTTCAGGGACACACTCTATTGTATCCGACTGAAATTCGGGTAATTCAATATTATCATCAATCCAGCATCCAGTGGTTTTTATCCACACGGGAGTATATCCTACACGGCGGCTTGGTTCGACATCATTAATTGGGTTGTCACCTATATAAAGCATATTAGATGGCGGTATATTCAGTCTTCTCGACATTTCAATAAAAATACTCGGGTCTGGTTTATGTACACCAAAATCACTGCTTACAATTATTTCATCAAACATATCGGTAATTCCGAGCATTTCCAATTTTTTATATTGCAACTCGTGTATGCCGTTTGTAATAAGACCCACCTTAATACCCATATCGTGTATCTTTTTTAGTGTGGGGATAGTGAAAGGGAAGCTAACGGCTTCTCTCATATATATAGGAATAATGTGTTTTTCAAAAAAGTCTTTCTTTTCAACACCATTTTTAAGTGCGCCCTGAAGAGAAAACTCATCATACATTTTGTCCCATCCGTAATGAATGTAGCGTTTATCGTTCTCGACAAAATAATCGGCAATTAGTTCGCGTGATATATCTTCTTTAAACGGCATCATTTCGGGCGGTGTGTTCATCACAATACTTCGGAGAGTTGCATATCGGTCAAACAAGGTATGGTCAAGGTCAAAAATTGCCGCCTTTATCACAATGCACACCCCTTTTAAGCATTTATATTTATATTATATTTTTTTATTAAGAAAAAGTCAACTGCGATATAAAAAACAAAAGCGTGATTCCGTTAACGAAATCACGCTTTTAAAACGAAAATTTTATTTAGTTCCGAATATACGGTCACCGGCGTCACCAAGACCAGGTACGATATAACCGTTCTCGTTTAGCTTTTCATCGACATTAGCGCAGAAAATTTCTACATCAGGATGCTTTTCCGACAAGGCTTCGATACCTTCGGGAGCTGCAATCAAGCAAAGGAATTTAATCTGTTTGCCGCCGTACGATTTAATCTGTGTTATAGCATCGATTGCCGAGCCACCGGTTGCGAGCATCGGGTCAACCACAACGATTAAGCGTTCGCTGATATCGGGCGGTAACTTGCAATAATATTCGTGCGGTTGCAGGGTTTCTTCATCGCGGTACATACCGATATGACC
>JAZNUZ010000246.1:0-3364 GCA_045592605.1 Acutalibacteraceae bacterium | reverse complement strand
CAGTTTAAGGATGTAATGATTATCATTCTTATATTGGCCGCTATTATCTCGTTTATCACTTCAATAACTTCGGGTGAAAATGAATTTTTCGAGCCGATACTTATTCTGGCGATTGTTATTCTTAACGCAGTTATCGGTGTTTTTCAGGAAAACAAGGCCGAAAAAGCGCTTGACGCGCTTAAAAACATGTCGGCGCCACATGCAAGGGTTATAAGAAACGGCGAAGAAAAAATCATAGATGCCGCCGCACTTGTACCCGGTGACATTATTAAACTTGAAGCGGGTGACTTTGTACCTGCAGATGCGAGAATTATTTTTTCTTCAAGTCTTAAGAGCGAAGAATCTGCCTTAACGGGTGAATCGGTACCATCTGAAAAAGATGCCGAATTACCGGTTGATGAAAATGCTCCGCTTGGCGACCGCACCAATATGGTTTTCTCGGGTTGTAGTATAACCTACGGTACTGCAACTGCTGTTGTAACAGCTACGGGTATGAACACCGAAATGGGTAAAATTGCCAATCTTCTCGATGATGAAGAAGATACACAAACACCCTTGCAGTTAAAACTCGCTCAGCTCGGTAAGTATTTAGGTATTATGGCTCTCGTTGCCTGCGCTATCATATTTGTTGTTGGTATTATTGATGGTATCAAGCCTTTGGAAATATTCATGACTTCTATTTCCCTTGCGGTTTCGGCGATTCCTGAAGGTCTGCCCGTTATCGTAACAATAGTTCTTTCAATCGGCGTACAGCGTATGGTTAAACAAAACGCTCTTATCCGCCGTTTACCCGCGGTTGAAACACTCGGTAGCGCGTCAATTATCTGCTCTGATAAAACAGGCACCTTAACACAGAACCGTATGACACTCGTATCGGCTTATGCGGATGGTGAGAGTGATACAGAAGATATAACCGATAGTGTCAGTGAGAAAATCAAAAATTTACTCACATTTGCTACACTTTGTTGCGATGGTTCGGTAACATTTGAAAACGGAACAGAGCACCATATCGGCGACCCGACCGAGACTGCTATTGTTCTGGCGGCGCATAAAAATGGTCTCCAAAAAAATGTGCTTAACGAAAAGTACCCGCGCCTTGCTGAAATTCCATTCGATTCCGACAGAAAACTTATGAGCACAATTAATAAAATCGATGGAGAACTTTATGTAATTGTTAAGGGCGCTTTCGATGTTATGGCAGAAAGATGTATTGCGGGTAACATTGAAAAAGGCAAAGAATTCACAGATAAAATGAGCGAAAATGCTTTGCGCGTTCTTGCCGTTGCTTGTAAAAAAATCGATGCCGTACCCGAAATCCTGGCAAGTGAAGAGCTTGAAAACGGTCTTACATTGTTAGGACTTGTGGGTATGATTGACCCACCGCGTACCGAAGCAAAATCAGCCGTTGCTACCTGCCGAACCGCAGGTATTAAACCGATTATGATTACGGGCGACCACATTATTACTGCCTCTGCCATTGCCAGAGAACTCGGAATTCTGACCGACTCCGACCGCGCAATTACGGGCGCAGAACTCGATAAAATGGATGACCGTGAATTCGATAGTGTACTTGAAAACATTGCAGTATACGCGCGTGTATCCCCCGAAAACAAAATTCGCATAGTAAAAGCATGGCAACGTAAAGGTCAGGTTGTATCTATGACGGGGGATGGTGTAAACGATGCTCCCGCACTCAAAGCCGCAGATATTGGCTGCGCTATGGGTATTACGGGTACCGATGTCGCTAAGGGTGCTGCAGATATGACACTTACCGATGATAACTTTGCTACAATCGTTGAAGCGGTTCGCGAAGGCCGCGGAATTTATGCTAATATCCGCAAGGTTGTGGGCTTCTTGCTCGGTACTAATATCGGTGAAGTTTTCACAGTATTTACAGCAATGCTTCTTTTCAGAAGAAGTCCGCTTCTTCCTATGCAACTTCTGTGGATTAACCTTGTGACCGACTCCCTGCCGGCAATAGCGCTCGGTATGGAGCCTGTTGAGAAGAATATAATGGATAAAAAGCCCAAGCCGAAAAATGAAGGCATATTCGCTCACGGACTCGGTCTCCGCGTAGTTCTTCAAGGTATTATGTTCGCGGCATTAACACTTATAGGTTATCAATTAGGCGAACACCTGGTAGGCGGCGAAATAGCAGGACAGACAATGGCATTTACAGTACTCGCGCTCAGCCAGATAGTTCAGGCATTTAATATGCGAAGCGATTTATCTCTCTTTAAAATAGGCCCCTTTACAAACGGACAGTTAAACCGCGCGGCGCTTATTTCCACACTCCTTATGATAATTGTTCTTTTCACACCGCTTAAAACTATATTTGGACTTACTTCATTGCCCTACTATATGTATTTAATAGCATTAGGACTTATCTTAGTACCGCTCGTGGTATTGGAAATTTCAAAACTTATAGGTCTTATTAAGCACAACCACTAAGCACAAAAGAGCCGATAGGTAAACCCTATCGGCTCTTTTTATATAATTTTTTATTCTGCTAAAGGAAGTTTTGCCGCTTCGAAATCGGCTTCGATTTCGGCAGATGGCTTTTTGGTTAAAAGCGATACTACAACTATACAGATACACGAGAATATAAACGCGGGGAGCAATTCGTAGATTGCAAACACACCGCCAAGAGAAGCGATAACAAGTTTCCAAAGGAATACCATACCGGCGCCCGAAACCATACCCGCAACGGCTCCTGCCCTGGTAATTCGTTTCCAGAAAAGTGAGAATATCATAAGCGGACCGAATGTAGCGCCGAAACCTGCCCAAGCAAATGAAACTATTGAGAAGATTACGCTATTTTCATCGAGCGCAATAACTACCGCAATAGCAGTGATAACAAGCAAGGTAATTCTTGTCACTGTCATAACCTGTTTATCGGTGGCATCCTTTTTAGCTACACCCTGATAAATGTTCTTAGCCAGTGCTGACGCCGCAATAAGCAGATATGAGTCAGATGAACTAATAGTAGCTGCCAAAATACCTGCCATTACAAATCCTGCCAAGATAGGCGGTAAGAATGAAGTTGACAAGGTAATAAAGATGTTTTCTGCACCCGATTTTGTAAGGTGTAAAGTCGGGAACAACTGACGGCCTACAATACCGATAAACACTGCAACTGCCAGGGAAATTACAACCCATACCATAGCAATTCTTCTTGACATTTTGAGTTCCTTTTCCTTGCGGATAGCCATAAATCTAAGAAGTACCTGCGGCATACCGAAGTAACCAAGCCCCCAAGCCATCATAGAGAATACCGAGAGAACACCGTAAGGTGCGGCATCACCAAACATTGGAACACCGTTTACAACACCCTGTGTTCCAAGAGTTGAATCTGCTTTTAATG
>JAZNUZ010000245.1:0-2217 GCA_045592605.1 Acutalibacteraceae bacterium | reverse complement strand
TTGGCTCACAGAACGACATGGCTACGATCCGACTTGTATTTATAAAACCTGGCTTGATGGAAGATATTTTCACGCTAAGTGTGATAAAGAGAAAGAAACATATACTATAGTTATCCCGCCACCGAATATTACGGGGCAACTGCATATGGGACATGCACTGGATAATACATTACAGGATATACTTATCCGATTTAAGCGTATGCATGGATACGATACACTTTGGTTGCCGGGTACCGACCATGCGTCGATTGCTACCGAAGCGAAAATTGTTGAAGCAATGCGCAAAGAAGGTATCACAAAAGATGACATCGGACGTGATGGCTTTTTGGAACGCGCTTGGAAATGGAAAGAGCAGTACGGCGGCAGAATTATAGAACAACTTAAAAAACTCGGCTCATCGTGTGACTGGGAACGCGAACGCTTTACGCTGGATGAAGGTTGTTCCGATGCAGTAAAGGAAGTTTTTGTAGGACTATATGAAAAAGGACTTATTTACCGCGGAGAACGTATAATCAACTGGTGTCCACATTGTATGACATCAATTTCTGATGCCGAAGTTGAGTATGAAGAACAGGCAGGTCATTTCTGGCATATCCGTTATCCGTTTACAGATGGCAGCGGATATCTTGAACTCGCAACTACTCGCCCTGAAACATTACTTGGTGATACTGCGGTAGCGGTTAACCCGAACGATGAACGCTATAAGGACCTTATAGGTAAAATGTTGGATTTGCCTATAGTTCATAGACAGATTCCCGTTGTGGCTGATGATTATGTTGAAATGGATTTTGGTACGGGTGTTGTTAAAATTACTCCTGCACACGACCCGAACGACTTTGAAGTGGGTCTCCGCCATAATCTTCCCATAATAAATGTTATGACCGATGATGCAAAAATCACTGCAGAATATACAAAGTATGCAGGTATGGATAGATACGAAGCACGTAAAGCTATAGTTGCCGATTTAGAGGCCGAAGGCGCTCTTGTAAAGATTGAAGATTATAGCCACAATGTTGGCACTTGTTATCGTTGCGGCGTTACAGTTGAGCCGCGCGTGTCAAAACAGTGGTTTGTTAAAATGAAACCACTTGCAACACCTGCTATTGATGCGGTTAAAAACGGTGAAACAAAATTTGTACCGCAGCGTTTTGAAAAGGTGTATTTCCATTGGCTTGAAAATATACGCGATTGGTGTATTTCGCGCCAACTTTGGTGGGGACACAGAATTCCGGCTTGGTACTGTGCCGATTGCGGTGAAATAACAGTATCTAAGACCGAGACTACTGCTTGTAAACATTGCGGAAGTAAGAATATTCAGCAAGACCCCGATACTCTTGATACCTGGTTTTCATCTGCATTGTGGCCCTTCTCGACTTTAGGTTGGCCGAATGAGACAGAAGACTTTAAACATTATTATCCTACTAATACTCTCGTTACGGGCTACGATATTATTCCGTTCTGGGTAATGCGTATGATGTTCTCTGGAATTGAGCAGACAGGTCAGGTACCTTTCGATACAGTTCTTATCCACGGCCTTGTAAGAGATAGCCAGGGTAGGAAGATGTCCAAGTCTCTCGGCAATGGCGTTGATCCGCTTGAAGTTATCGAACAGTACGGTGCCGATGCGCTTCGTTTCTCACTCGCCACGGGGAATAGCCCGGGTAACGATATGCGCTATATTCCTGAGCGTGTTGAAGCAAGTCGTAACTTTGCTAATAAACTCTGGAATGCTGCAAGATTTATCCATATGAACTTAAAGACCGATGAGCAGTTGCCGCTGCCCGAATGTCCGAGTTTGGAAGATAAATGGATACTTTCCAAATATAATCGCTTGGTTCGTGAAGTTACCGATAATCTCGATAAGTTCGAACTCGGCCTTGCTGTTCAGAAACTTTATGACTTTATTTGGGATGTTTATTGTGACTGGTATATTGAAATCAGTAAAGCGCGTCTCAACGGTCAGGATGAAGTGTCCGCTAATAATGCAAGGGCAGTACTTACCTTTGTTATGGATGGTATGCTTAAGCTTCTGCATCCGTTTATGCCGTTTATTACCGAAGAAATCTGGCAATCCCTTCCGCATAGCGGCGAATCAATAATGGTTTCAGATTGGCCGCGTTACCGGGGAGAACTTAATTTCGAATCAGAAGAAACCGAATTCGAAAAGATTATGTCGGCTATAAAGGCAATTCGCAACCGCAGAGCAGAAATGAATGT
>JAZNUZ010000244.1:0-2339 GCA_045592605.1 Acutalibacteraceae bacterium | reverse complement strand
AAAAGACTTCTGCGGCGGCGGTAATGTTGCGGACCCGTGGTATACGGGCAATTTTGATGAGACCTACACCGATGTATATAACGGGTGTATTGCTCTTTTAGACTTTTTACAAAGGAAGGCATAAAATGAAGGCACTGAAACATTTTATAACCATTACAAATCATAGACATAAGGTCATTTCTCATTGTTTTCGCGCAGGGATAGGTTGGCAAGGACTGTTTCACGATTTGTCTAAATACACGCCCATCGAATTTAAGGCGGGTGCTAAATATTATCAGGGCAACAGAAGCCCTAACGAAAAGGAACGCGAACTATTCGGATATTCTGCCGCCTGGATGCATCACAAGGGCAGAAACAAGCACCATTTTGAATTCTGGACCGATTATAATCCAAAAACAAAACAGGTCGAACCCATAAAGATGCCAACAAAATATGTAATCGAAATGTTCTGCGACAGGGTGGCGGCAAGTAAGACATATCAAGGGGAAAAATATACCGATTCGCATCCGTTAGAATATTTCTTAAATGGCAAGGCGACTCGTTTTATTCATAGTGACACATCTGATTTATTGGAAAAGTTACTTGTTATGCTAAACGAAAAAGGAGAAAAAGAAACCTTTTCATACATTAAAAATATGCAAAAAAAATAAGCGTGGTGCACCACGCTTATTTTTTATCTTTTTTAGTCGTTCTTTGCTGCAGGATGGGGAACCTGAGATTTCAGTGAAGCGCGTGTTTTGCGGATTTCACCGAGATTTGCAGTTAAACCTTCATCTGCTCTGCGCATAATGTCATCAACAAATTCCTGTGCGGCTTTACGCATTTCGCGGCTCTTCATCTGAGCGTTAGCAATGATTTCGCCGGCCTTCTCCTGAGCCATTTTTGTGATTTCTTCCTGAGATACCATAGCATTTGCGCGTTCTTCTGCATTACGGATAATGCCATCTGCTTCGCGCTTTGCGTTTGTAATAATGTCGGCGCGGTCGGCAACGATGCCACGAGCCTGTTTGATTTCGCTCGGAATGTTAAGGCGGATGTCATCAATAACTGCTCTGAGTTTTTCTGCGTTTACAATTACGCGTTTACCCGGCATTTTAACGCCGGTTTCCAATGCTTCATCAAACTGTTCAAGTAATTCTTCAATGCTCATATTCTTCTTTCCTTTCTATTTTAACCTTTCGATAATATCATTATGGATTGCTTTAGGAACGAAAGCGGAAATATCCCCGCCCATACTTGCGATTTGCTTAACCATACTCGAACTCAGATACATAAAATCTGAACTGGTAGTAAGGAAAAGAGTTTCCACCGATTCGTTCATTTTTTTATTGGCAAGTGCCATCTGGAATTCATATTCGAAATCCGACATAGCACGAAGACCCTTAACTATTGCGTAGGCGTTTTTATCTTTAGCATAATCAGACAAAAGTCCATCGTAAAAATCCACTTCAACATTTTTTAAGTGTGATACACACTTTTTAATCATATCAACGCGTTCTTCAACCGAGAAACTGTAGTGTTTTTTATAGTTAATCATAACAACCACGATTACCTTGTCAAAAAGGGAAGCGGCGCGTTCAATTATATCTATGTGACCGAGTGTTATGGGGTCATAACTACCGGGACATATAACGCATTTATTGTTCATATCAAACACTTTCTTTCCTGTAAACAGAAACTAAAATTTTACCGAATTTAAGTTGCTTTTTTTCTTTAAAATCCGAAATTGTTTCGGGCAAAGAAACATCAACGGGTCTTTCACATATGATAATACCGCCGTCGTTAATAATACCCGTTACCGCCGACAATGACTTTTCAAGAATTCCATCGCGATAGGGTGGGTCAAGAAAAGCAATATCGAAAAACTCATCTGTAGATGCGATGAATGAAAAACTGTCAGAACGTACAACCTTTGCTAAACTATCAAGATTGGTGGCTTTAAGATTTTCTTTTACAATATCAATAGCGTGTGGATTTAAATCCACAAAAACGGCAGATTTTGCGCCGCGGCTCAATGCTTCGATTCCTAATTGACCCGAACCTGAGAATAAATCTAAAATTCTACGGCCTTCAATTTCAAACTGAATTGAACTGAAAACGGCTTCTTTAATCTTATCGGTGGTGGGGCGCACATCATTGCCTTCTAAAGTTTTAAGTCGGTGTCCACGTGCGCTACCGGTAATAACTCTCATTTAACATCACCTATTTATAATATTATCACACGAACAGGGTGCTTTTGTCAATATTTATTTTATTTAATAATATTTTGCAGTATTTTTTATTAATTAATGTATAATTGTAGGTTTGTCAATGATGTGTTACAAAATTAGAAAACTTCT
>JAZNUZ010000243.1:0-4934 GCA_045592605.1 Acutalibacteraceae bacterium | reverse complement strand
AAAGAATAATAGCATATATAATATGTATATGTATGCTGAGTATGACGGTATCTGCCGCGACTGTCAGTATGGAGTATCCTGCGGATGATATAGATGTTCCGTTATCCGCAGTAGAAGTGGATTCGGCATCTGTTACGGCGCTCGAAATTAAGGCAAAATCCGTAATACTTATGGAAGTTGCAACGGGGACTGTGCTATATGAAAGTAATGCCGATGAAAAGTTAGCCCCAGCATCCATAACCAAAATTATGTCGTTGATTTTAGTAATGGAAGCCATAGATAAGGGGACACTTAAATTAGATACAGTAATTACCGCGACCGAACACGCGTGTAGTATGGGCGGCTCTCAAATCTGGCTTGAGCCCGGAGAGCAAATGACGGTGCACGAACTACTTAAGGCGGCGGTTATAGCATCGGCAAACGATGCTATGGTGGCACTCGGAGAAGCGGTTTCGGGAAGCGAAGAAGGTTTTGTGGCTCTCATGAATGAAAGAGCAAAAGAGCTCGGTATGAATAATACAACATTTGTGAATTGCACAGGACTTGATGCAGATGGACACTTGACTTCGGCGCACGATGTTGCAATAGCGTCGTGTGAACTTATAAAACACAATTTAATTAAAGAATATTCTACCGTTTGGATGGATTCGCTAAGAAACGGAGAGAGCGAACTTGTAAACACCAATAAATTAGTACGATTCTATGAAGGATGTACGGGTCTTAAAACGGGTACTACAAGTAAAGCGGGGTATTGCCTGAGCGCTTCTGCCGATAAAAACGGTATGCAACTTGTGGCAGTTGTAATGGATGCTGATACCAGCGCCGACCGATTCGAAGGCGCCAAAAAACTTCTTAATTACGGATATGCCAATTATAATTTTTCGGTAATAAATGCCGATATAGAAGAAAATGCAGTAATACCTGTTAAAAAAGGCGTACTGAAAAATGCTAAAATCAAGGCCAAAGATACCCTTAATCTTCTCTTGCCAAAAAGAACGGTGGGGGACATCACACAAACGGTAGAAATAGATGAATTTATTACGGCTCCCGCCAAAAGCGGCACGAAGGTCGGCACCGTAAAAGTTATGTCGGGAGACAGTGAAATAGGGGTAATTGAACTGGTCCTTGCAGAAGACATAGAGAGAATAAATGTGACACATACGTTTTTGTGGCTTATTAGAGCTTTGTTTTGTTTGTAATATATAAATTTTATTTTAAATATGTATATTTATATTGAAAATTTGTGGGTTTTATAGTAAAATAAGAGTAAAGAAAAAATTGGAGGCATTTCACTATGGCATTAAGTTTTAAGACCGACTATGCTAAAGATTTTTTAAGAGAAAACGACATTAAGGGATTAGAGCCTTTTGTTTTGTCTGCTCATGAAAAATTGGAAAGCAAAACAGGTCTCGGTAATGACTTTTTAGGTTGGCTGGATTTACCGGTAAATTATGATAAGGAAGAATTTGACCGTATTAAAAAAGCGGCAGAAAAGATAAAAAAAGACACCGATATTCTGGTGGTAATAGGTATAGGCGGCTCCTATCTCGGCGCACGTGCGGCTATTGAGTTTTTAAAGGGACCGTATTACAACAATTTAAAGAAGGACACACCCGACATTTATTTTGCGGGTAACAGTATAAGCGGCTCGGCTTTGGCTGACTTGCTCACTTTATGTGAAGGCAAACGCGTGTCGGTTAATATTATTTCGAAATCGGGTACAACTACAGAACCTGCAGTTGCTTTCCGTGTTTTCAGAAAATTTCTTGAAGAACGCTACGGAGAAAAAGGCGCGGCAGAGCGTATTTATTGTACTACAGATAAAGCCAGGGGCACATTAAAACAGTTGGCAGATGAAAAGGGTTATGAATGTTTCGTAGTTCCGGATGATGTCGGCGGTCGTTACTCGGTGCTCACAGCGGTTGGTCTTTTACCGATTGCTGCGGCAGGTGCCGATATTGATGCTTTAATGCTCGGCGCGGCGGCAGCAAGAGAAGAATATAGTAGCGCGTCCCTTGAGAATAACGATTGCTATAAGTATGCGGCAGTTAGAAATGCTATGTATAATAAGGGCAAGGCGGTAGAACTTCTTGTAAGTTATGAACCGCGCTTCACTATGATGGCAGAGTGGTTCAAGCAACTCTATGGTGAGAGCGAAGGCAAGGATAATAAAGGGCTTTTCCCCGCATCAGTTGTCTTTTCTACAGACCTACACTCGATGGGACAGTATGTTCAGGATGGCAGAAGGATGCTGTTCGAAACCGTTGTTACCATTGATGACTGCGGTAAGGATATAATAATCGAAAAGGAAGAGACAGACGGCGATGGTCTTAACTTCCTGTCGGGAAAACCTATGTCATTTGTAAATAGGAAGGCGTTTGAAGGCACAGTACTTGCTCATACCGATGGCGGTGTACCGAATTTTGTTATTTCGCTGAGTAAAGCGGATGAAGAAAATCTCGGCAGACTTATCTATTTCTTCGAAAAAGCCTGTGCAATTTCGGGTTATATGTTGGGTGTAAATCCGTTTGTCCAACCCGGTGTTGAAAGCTATAAGAAGAATATGTTCGCGCTTCTCGGCAAACCGGGATATGAAGCGGCCAAAGCGGAACTCGAAGCAAGACTTGGCAAATAATCAGGTAAACAGCCGCATTTGCGGTTTAAAATATAAAGGAGTTGGCAGATATGATTAAACTTATTATTGGAAAAAAAGGTTCGGGTAAAACCAAAAAACTTATTGATTTGGTTAATTCTACCGCAACAACAAGTAAAGGAAACGTTGTATGTATAGAGAAAGGCGATACCCTGACTTTTAGTATCAGCCATAAAGTAAAACTTATTGATGTAGAAGCTTACGGTGCTAGTGGATACGGCGAATATTACGGTATGCTTTGCGGTATTTGCGCAGGTAACCACGATGTTACAGATGTTTTCGGTGATGCAACACTCAGAATAGGTACGCGTGATTATGAAGAATTGGCAGATTTCCTTGACAGAGTTTCGGCATTGGCAGAAGATTCACATGTAAACTTCACATTTACTGTATCCTGCGATAAAGCAGACCTTCCCGAAAAGATTTTTGCAATAGCTGAAGAAATCTAATAATAAAAGGCGTAAAGAAGAACTTCTTTACGCCATTTTTTTATTCAGTAATTCGGCAACGGGTATGAAAAACAGAGCCAAAACACCCCAGAGTATAGTGTAAAGCGGACAAATTTGTCCTAAGAAATTAAAGGGCTGATTACTGTAATCCCAGATTTTCATATTCAAAAAGACATTAAATATTATACCGAAGATAAGTTCAACTCCAGTTACCGCCGAAGCCGATAGTGCGCACTTAAAAAGTAGGCGGCGGTGCTTTAACTTTTCCGCAATAAGCGAAAACAATACAAAGCATATTCCACCCGCAATCATCATAGTCCAATGGGTTCTGCCGCGCCACAACAGTTCAATCACCGCATAACCCAAACCGCCGAAAGCAAAGGTAAAGGAATATCTTAAAATTTTCTTCATATTTATCACCGAGTTTAGTATGTGTGAAGAAGGTTTTTGTATGCATATTTTTATTCGCTATATTGATTTTTAAGTCTTAATATAGTATAATAATTGCAAGATGATTTTTGAATAAAGGGGTAACAACGGTGAAAAACACAACCACAAAGATTGTTTTGTCTGCACTTTTGTCGGCGCTTGTTTGCGTTGCCACAATGATTGTAAAAATTCCGTCGCCGCTTAAAGGCTACATAAACCTTGGCGACTGCGTTGTTTTGCTTTCGGGTTGGATGTTGCCACTGCCATACGCTTTTTTAGCGGCAGGTATCGGCTCTGCGTTGGCAGATTTGTTTTCGGGCTATATGGTGTACATACCCGCTACATTTATCATTAAAGGCTTGATGGCGGTTATTGCCTACGGATTATTCAAATTGTTAGGTGAAAAATCGGGCAAACTTACAAAAAGAATAGTTGGCGGTGCTGCAGCCGAAATTTTTATGATTTTGGGTTATTTTTTATTCGAAAGTATACTTTACGGTGCGGCAGCATCGTTGGTCAATATACCTGCAAATGCCGTTCAGGGTGTTGCGGGTCTGGTACTCGGAATAGTTATTGCAAAAGTTTTTGAAAAGAGCAAAATTACGCTATAAGCGAAAGGAACAATAATTATTAAATTGCAAATAGTATTCCTATGTGCGCGGTGGCATCGCCAAATGATTTAACCCTTAATTCTGATAGAATTCATTTTGATTCACCGTCACTAAGAATTTTCGGCTCACGTTACTTTGATGCATATAAATTGGTTATAAACCAAAAATAAAGGATATCATATTTTTATATAGTGAAAAAGGAGTAAGAATGGATATTTCAAAAGATATTTTCTATGTCGGTGTCAATGACCGACAGGTAGATTTGTTCGAAGGGCAATTTGAGGTACCGAACGGCATTGCGTATAATTCGTATGTTATCATGGATGAAAAAATTGCCGTTATGGATACGGTTGATAAAAACTTTACTGATGAGTGGCTCGGCAAACTCAGGGAAGTATTGGGTGACAAAAGCCCCGATTATTTAATAATTCACCATATGGAGCCTGACCATTCGGCAAGTATTACCGCTTTTTTGACTGCTTACCCTAATGCACATATTGTTGCAACTGCAAAGGCATTTAGTATGGTAAAAAGCTTTTACGGTGAGACCTATGAAGACAGAAGAGTAGTCGTTACAGAAGGCGACACACTTTCACTTGGTAGCCATAGCCTGAAGTTTTTTACCGCACCAATGGTACACTGGCCCGAAGTTATGGTAAGTTATGACTCTTGCAGTAAAACATTGTTTTCTGCCGACGGTTTCGGTAAATTCGGTGCACTCGACTGCGAAGAAGACTGGGCGTGTGAAGCCAGACGCAACTATTTCGGTATTGTCGGAAAATACGGCGCACA
>JAZNUZ010000242.1:0-2063 GCA_045592605.1 Acutalibacteraceae bacterium | reverse complement strand
TGATTCAATAAATGCTGTTTTAGGTGCTCGTACTTCAAAAGATGTAATAAGAAGCGGTTGTAATACCGCTTGTGTTATTGCGCAATTTTCCGATATAAGCACTGCCGCGGCGGCTTTATTAGATATGTATGGGATTTCGGTTGATGATGGAAAGGTCATTATTAAACGTAATTTATCATTAAATTCCGGATCTACGTTTCGCATTAATAATCTTCCAGTTAATGCATCAACGGTCAGAGAAATTGGCAAGTATTTAATTAATATTCACGGTCAGCATGACAATCAGGCCCTTTTAGATGATGACAATCATTGTTCATATATTGATAGATTAGCCGATAATAAAACCCTTTTAAATGATTATTCGGAAGAATTTATTAGATTTGTAAATTATCGCAATGAACTCAGGGGTCTGGATGTTGATGATACTACCAAACAAAGAAAAATCGACCTGCTTACATATCAGATTAATGAGTTGGAATCGGCAGACATAAAGCTTGGGGAATATGAGAATTTAAGAGAGCAGTTAAAAAAAGCACGAGATTTTGATAAAATTGTTAAAAATTTAAATAGCGTAAAGTGTATTTTAAACGGCGATGAGAATCCGGGAATTATTGAAAATTTAGAAAACACTATTAATTTATTGAAGTACGATTTCGCCGATTCGGTATCTGAAAAAATAAATAATGCTTTAGAAACCCTTAACGATTCTGCTATTGAATTGGAAAATTTGATAAATAATCAGTTTTCTGAGCCGATTGACCTGCAAAAAACAGAAGATAGACTTGATTTAATTGGTCGTCTTATGTTAAAATACGGAAACAGTGAAGAGAAAATGTTGGATTTCTTGGAGAATGCAAGAAATGAACTGAAAAATATAGAATTCTCAGATGCAAGAGCCGAAGAGTTGGCGGCACTTTTAGAAGAATCTCAACAAATGTTGATTAAAAAAGGAGAAAAGCTTACTTCTTCCCGTATAAATGCGGCTGAAATCTTTTCTAAAAATGTCTGTCAGGTGCTTAAATATCTTGATATGCCTAACATTAAATTTGCCGCTCGAGTTTCTAAGGGCAACTATTCTAAAACCGGTTGCGACAAGGTTGAGTTCTTGATATCTGCAAACTCCGGCGAAGATTTAAAACCGCTTGTTAAAATCGCTTCAGGCGGTGAACTGTCAAGAATTATGCTTGCTATCAAGAGCGTTCTCACCGATAAGGATGATGTTGATACCATGATTTTTGATGAAATCGATACAGGTATCAGCGGCCACGCTGCCATTAAGGTCGCAAAGAAATTAAAAGAAATTTCGAACTGTAAACAGGTAATTTGTGTTACACATTTAGCGCAAATTGCAGCATATGCCGACAATCAGTTATTAATTAAGAAGGAATTTAAAAACGACAAAACTTATACATCTGTGAAATCTCTGGACTACGAAGAGCGAATTCACGAATTGGCCCGTATAATGTCCGGACTTGGTATAACAGAAAATCTATATAATTCTGCTAAAGAATTACTTGATAACAGGTAAATAACCATCTCTTGAAAGGAAAAGTGATAATAATGGGAATTTATGAAGAATTGATTGAGCGCGGATTGATAGCACAGGTAACTGATGAGCAAGAAATCCGCGAACTCGTTAATAACGGCAAGGCGGTGTTCTATATCGGTTTTGACCCTACCGCCGACAGTCTGCACGTTGGTCATTTTATGGCGCTTTGCCTTATGAAAAGATTACAAATGGCAGGCAACAGACCAATAGCGCTTATTGGTGGTGGCACAGGTTATATTGGTGACCCATCGGGCAGAAGTGATATGCGTTCAATGTTGACACCTGAAATTATTCAACATAACTGTGATTGTTTCAAAGAACAGATGTCAAAGTTTATTGAATTCGGCGAAGGCAAGGCTATGATGGTTAATAATGCCGACTGGTTGCTAAAACTCAATTATATTGAGGTTTTACGCGAAGTGGGTCATTGTTTCTCGGTTAACAATATGCTCCGTGCTGAGTGTTATAAACAAAGAATGAAAAAAGGTCTTAGTTTTGTTGAATTCAACTATAT
>JAZNUZ010000241.1:0-1568 GCA_045592605.1 Acutalibacteraceae bacterium | reverse complement strand
GCCGCCCACAATAATACTTTTACCCGCCGCTTTAGCGCGTTCCGGGAATGTTGTATCACAAACACCGAAACAGAACTGTGACAGGTGCGGAATATTTGAACGATAAGGCAAAATTTTAGCTCCAGCCGGCATAATATGGTCTGTGGTAATATTGTCCCCCACCTTCAAAATAAGGGGTGCTGAGAGAGTATCTTCTTGCGGGAAGCTATCAGGGAATTTTTTAATATTAGGTCCGCGCAGAATCTGAAGAGTTTCGGCTTCACTTTCACTTGCAGGTTCAATTACCGCGCTATCATCAATCAAGAATTTTTCGGGTAATGTAACCTTTGGCATAAAGCCTAATTCTCTCGGGTCGGTAATATATCCTGTGAGTGCCGCCGCAACTGCAGTTTCGGGGGATACAAGATAAACTTTACCATCAGCAGTACCGCTTCTTCCTTCGAAATTGCGGTTAAATGTACGCAGAGACACACCCGCAGAATTCGGTGAAAAGCCCATACCGATACAAGGTCCACAGGCACATTCGAGCAAACGCGCACCACTTGCAAGAATATCTGTAAGAGCGCCGCACTCTGATAGCATAGTAAGTACCTGTTTAGAGCCCGGAGACACCGAAAGGCTGACAGATGGCGGAATAATTTTACCCTTAAGTAATGCCGCTACCTTTAACATATCAAATAGAGATGAGTTGGTACAAGAACCGATACAAACCTGGTCTACCTTTACACCTTTAAGACTTTCAACCGTAACTACATTATCAGGACTATGCGGACACGCAATAAGGGGTTTGAGCTCAGACAGGTTAATATCTATAATTTTGTCATACTGGGCATCATTATCACTGCAAAGCGGAACATAATCTTGTTCCCTGCCTTGTGCCGCTAAAAATTCACGTGTAATCTCATCCGATGGGAAAATAGATGTTGTAGCGCCGAGCTCTGTACCCATATTGGTAATTGTAGCGCGTTCGGGCACCGACAGGGTTTTGACACCTTCGCCACCCCACTCGATAATTGCACCAACACCGCCCTTAACCGACAAAATACGGAGTATTTCAAGGCTCACATCCTTGGCAGTTACAAAATCGTTCAGTTTTCCTGTTAAGTTTACCTTATACATTTTGGGCATAGTAATATGATATGCACCACCGCCCATAGCAACTGCAACATCAAGTCCACCAGCACCCATAGCGAGCATACCGATACCGCCACCTGTAGGGGTATGACTATCCGAGCCTATAAGGGTTTTACCGGGTATGCCGAAACGTTCAAGATGTACCTGGTGGCATATGCCGTTACCGGGGCGCGAGAAATATATACCGTGTTTTTTTGCAACACTCTGGATATATCTGTGGTCATCGGCATTTTCAAAACCCGACTGCAAGGTATTATGGTCGATATAAGCTACACTGCGTTCGGTTTTTACACGCGGAATGCCCATTGTTTCGAACTCAAGATACGCCATTGTTCCCGTAGCATCCTGTGTTAATGTCTGGTCAATTTTAAGGGCAATTTCGTTACCCGCAATCATTTCACCTTCTACAAGGTGCGCTTTTATTATTTTCTGTG
>JAZNUZ010000240.1:0-2788 GCA_045592605.1 Acutalibacteraceae bacterium | reverse complement strand
GGGTGACATTATCCCCCATACTTTTTTAAATACCTGCTTTTTATCTTTCTTTGAAAGCGGTTTGCCCTTTTTAGTATCGGAATCTTTTTTATGCAACAATTCTCCGTTTTCCAGAAAATAATTATAATCTCTTACAGATTTAATTATACTGTTTTTAAATTTGCCATCTGAACGGCACAACAAATTAATAGAATTATCTTGCTTTTTTCTGTACGACACAAAGACACAGCCTATTCCCATATCGGTAATAAGCTCGTGTATTTCTGAAACCTTTACGGTTTGTTTGATTTTTCCGTCTTCTACAACATACAGGTTTTCTTTATCGGCAGCAATAACTCCATCACAAACAGCAGTGAGATCATCGCATTTAAGGTTATATCTGAAACAAACCTGCAGACTGTGTATTGTTTCCCCGGACAAAACTGTCGACAGTTTATCCGATAATTCCTTTGGAATATTATACATTTGCCAATTCCCTTTTCTACAAATAAAGTTCTATTTCTTTATAACTTTTTCTGTCGAGATCCAGAACATTTTCTATTACAAATCGGTTTCCATCAACATCCAGTATAATGACCTTATTGTCGCCGACCTTAAGGGTGTTTCTAAAGGTATCCTGCACCGTGAATTCTACCGCTCTGCCCTCATCCACAACAACCGACCAATAGGAAAATCCATATCGCTCTTTAACCGACTTTATGCTCTTGATAGTGGGTGAATAATACTTTCTTTCGAGTTCGGTCTTGACAAGTTCGGCTTCTGTATCGGTAAGGTCACAGACATCATATATAATACCTATTTCATTTGAATCTTCATCACACACCGATATATACTGCCACTTAAGTTCAAACGGAAACATTCTGTGCAAGAACACCCTTGCGTATGTCTCTTTATTTTCTTCTGTGTGTATTTCGAGCGCTACAAAGCCGTTTTTCTCAGAAAAAACTGCATTTGAGCGGTCTATCTTTATTGTGCTCAGTGACAAATCTGTCAGCAAATTGTTATCAACCATTATAACTCTCCTATTCAACAATTCCCGCTTCTTTGAGCGCCTTGGTCTGTAAAGTGTACAGGCGGTTGTATACCCCATCTTCCTTTTCTAAAAGGCTTTTGTGCGTACCTTCTTCAACCACTCGACCGTCTTCTATTGCTATAAGTTTATCAGCATCCTTAAGAGTGGATAGCCTGTGCGCAATAATGATTGTCGTTTTACCTTGTGTCAAGGTGTTAAGAGCGTTCTGTATCATTTTCTCGGTCTTTGTATCCATAGCGGCAGTAGCTTCATCCAGAATAAGTATTTTAGGATTAAGCAGTATAGCCCGTGCTATTGATATACGCTGACGTTCGCCGCCCGACAGTTCTGTATTACCAAAACCTATTTTGGTATCGTACGCATCGGGTAACTTTATGATAAATTCGTGCGCACCGCTTATCTTGGCGGCCGCTATTACTTCGCCATAATCTGCATCGGGTCTTGCATATTTGATATTATCAAATATTGTTCCTATAAACAGGTAGGTTTCCTGAGATACCATAGCGATATTTTTATGAAGTGACCGAAAGGATAAATCTCTTACATTTATTCCATCGATATATATGCCGCCTTCATCGGTGTCATATAATCGCATTAAAAGGTTTGCCAATGTGCTCTTACCCGCACCAGTATGACCCACAATACCGAGAGTATGCTCGGGTTCGACCGTAAAAGTTACATTTGATAGCACCTTTTTATTTTTACTGTAGCCGAAATCAACATTTCTGAATTCGACCTTTCCCTTTATAATTTCGGGGTTTACAGCATCTTCTTTTTCGCTTACTTCGGGCTCGGTATCGTAAATTTCAAACAATCTTTGCATTGCATTTGAACACGAAGCGGTCGTATCAACCATTTGTGAGAAGAACTGCATAGGACTGTAAATCATATTTATATAAGCCGTGAAGGTAATAAGTTGTCCGTATGTAAAGGCGCCCTTCATAACCATATAACCGCCGACACCCAAAGAAATTATATTTCCAAGATAGAATATAATACCTACCGAACGGTATGTATATGTATTGAAAAGCGCGAGTTTTTTATTAGCATTTACTGCCGATACATTACCTTTGCCGAAGCGCTTGTTTTCTAATTCTTCATTGGCAAAGGCCTTAACAACACGTATCCCACCAAGCACATCCGAAAGGTGTGATGTGACACGTGATACGCCTGAATATCTACGCGCCCATAATTTTCTTGTGTGTCCGTAAGCCAGTCTCATAATTATAAAAAACAACGGTCCAAATCCAAGAGACAGGGCCGCTAATAACGGATTCATACTGAAAAGTATAATCAAGACCACTACGACCTGAACGATATTTATAAGAAAATACGGCATTGTATCATTGAAAAAATGATATATGGTATTTGAGTCAGAGTTTACTTGAGTCATAAGCCCGCCCGTTTGTCTGCCTGTAAAGAAACGAAGAGACAGTTTTTCGATAGCGCCGAAAATCGTGTTTTTAAGGTCGAAAATAATCTTTGCAGAGATTTTGGATGAAACATATCCGTTAACTATATCGGCAATACTCGACAAAAGTCTTGTCGCCATTATAATACCTATAGCCAAAACAATCTGTCCGTAAAGGTTTCCGCCTTCGGTGAGTACATTATCAAAGAAAAATCCATTTGAAAAATAAGGCACCAGAATAGATGTCGCCGTAAGTACTACAAGAGACAAAATGAGTATTACGAGTTCTTTTTTATACTTTGTAAAAAATGCGGCGCATCTGACAAACAGTTTTCCTTTCTCCA
>JAZNUZ010000239.1:0-4007 GCA_045592605.1 Acutalibacteraceae bacterium | reverse complement strand
CCGCTTGGCCTCCGACTTAAATGCATCCTTACCTTGTTTTTCATTGCAATCCTTATCCGGAAGACTAAGGCTCTCAATTTTTGGAGAATTCGTAAGCGCCCAAGTGGCAACACTCGTAATTTCAGAGTTTGTAAGAGAAGTTTCGCAATTCTGAAGTGCCATTTTTATAAGACCGGGTAATTTTGTTACACCCATCTTTTTAATTTCGTCGAACATTGCCGAAAGCACTTCCCTTTGACGTCCTGTTCTCGCCGAGTCACCGCCGGTATAACGATTACGGGAATATGCCAATGCCTGTGCACCTGTAAGCCTTTGCAGACCGGTTTTTGTTATTTTTTCACAAGGAATACCGATATTAACAAGGTCTTGTACAAATTCGGCATTCATTACTCGCATTTCATCTGCATTTACATCAATTGTGACACCGCCAACAGCATCAATCATTTCGGTTATGCCGAAAAAGTTGACCGTTATATAATCGGTTATATTCAAATCATAATTCTGGTTGACTGTTTTCATTGCCAATTTTGCGCCGCCAAAAGCATAGGCATGGGTAAGTTTATCACGGTCATGACCTTCCATCTCCACATAAGAATCTCTGGCGATAGATGTCATTTTAATCTTATCGTTTTCTTTATCTATGGTGAGCACCATAACGGCATCAGAACGGCCTTTAAAACCGTTACTTCTGGTATCAATACCAAACAATGCTATATTTACAACCTTAACATCATCAAGCGCAGAGTGAACACCTAATTCACTTGATTCAAAAGATTCGCCCCTGTTTACATTATTTAAAAGCGAATTCAGATACCAAAAAGCTCCGCCAAAAACCACTGCCAAAGCGACAACAATACTTGTAAGGGTGATTATTAGCTTTTTAGAGCCCTTTTTTTCCTTTTCTTTGCTGTGTTTTGCTTGTGACTTTGTGCTACTATATATATCTACACTTTCCGTATATACCTTTTTTTGTTTCTCGTTTTTCATTTTTACATCTCCCTAAGGACATACTACTTTAAAAAATATTATAATACAACAAAATCAATTTATCAACAACAAAATTTTGTTTTCATAAATTGTTTACTTTTTTGAAAGATTATTGTATATTTAGTAAAAAAGACAAAGTGTGGTGAATTGTTTGGAAATTTTATTTGAAGATGCAGATATTATTGTTTGCAGAAAAGAAGTTGGGATATCTTCAGAAGATGAAGACAACACTGTAAATATGCCGAAGTTAATACGCGAACACCTGAACGATTCCGAACACTATGTAGGTACGGTACACAGATTGGACACCGCCGTAGGCGGTGTGATGGTATATGCCAAAACCAAATGTGCCGCGAGAGAACTATCAAATCAAATACAAAACGGTATCTTCAAAAAATATTACTATACGGTAGTAGATGGTATACCCGAACAAAAAAGCGGTACATATTGCGACCTTTTATTTAAAGATTCAAGAACAAACAAGTCTTTTGTTGTAAAGCGTGAGCGCAAAGGTGTTAAAAAAGCGGTATTACATTACACGGTTTTAAAAACCGCCACATATAATGCGGAACCTATTTCTCTACTTCAAATTGAACTTGAAACGGGTAGAAGCCATCAGATACGGGTACAATTATCTTCCCGTAAAATGTCAATTTTAGGTGACGGCAAATACGGTAGCCGAAAAAAATGTGACATAGCCCTTTTTTCTCACGAAATTAGATTTTCGCACCCAAAAACAAAAGAATTTATGTCATTCACCGCTATTCCCGACAATAAATTTCCATTCAATATTTTCGAAATATAAAAACCGATTGGTCAACCAATCGGTTTTTATATTTATTCTGTAATTTCGCAGCCACCAAGCGGTCTTATCTGCAAAACATAACAACTGTCTTTGCCGAACACCTTTTCTATTGTTTTCTTATAATTTTCCAACATATCGTTCGGTATAAAGCACTGAATCGTTCCTGCAAAACCGCCGCCGTGAACACGGAAAGCGGCTTCATCAGTTCCCGCAAAATACTGTTCTGTAACGGCTAATGCCAGAGAAATGCCCTGTTCTGCAACATTAGAGTTTGAGTAAACATTCTGCAAGTATTTGTAGGAAGAATTTCCCGATTCATTTACAAGGCGCAAAAACTCTTCGAAAGCATCGTTTTTAAGTGCTCTCTTTTCGAGTTCGGCGCGGTTATCTTCATTAAAGAAATGCAAGGCACGAAGTACCGCTCTATCACCGTATGATTTGCGTAGTTCAGCCATATTTTCATAGAAATCTATAGGCTCTACTTCCCTTAAAAAGTCCTTGCCGAAATAATTGCTTATCTTTTTACATTCGATGGTAATATCGGCATAATCCTGTGTTAAATTAGCGTGATTACCGCCTGTATTTACAACGCAAAGCGAGTAGCCATGAGCTGCCAAATCGAAATCAACCTGCTCAACCTTCGGATTTTTGGGGTCGAAAAAGTCAATAGCCGTAAAACCGCCGAGTGAACTTGCCGACTGGTCAAGCAGTCCGCACGGTTTGCCGAAATACTCGCACTCTGCCTTTTGGGACATTTTTGCGATTTCTATACGGTCAACCGTACCGCCGTTGAACATACCGCTTAAAATATTTGCAATTAAAACTTCGAAAGCGGCCGATGATGATAAACCGGAGCCCTTTAGAACATTAGAAGTGGTATAGGCATCAAAACCGCCTATATTATATCCGTTATCCTTAAAAATGGCACACATACCGCGGATAAGGGATATTGCTCTGCCGTTTTCCTTAGGGTCAAGTTCGAGACTGTCAAGCCCCACTGTATCCATATCATAACCGGCAGATTTAATACGTACAACACCTTCTTCATTGGGCGCTACTATAGCCAACACGTCCAAATCAACGCTACCCGCAAGTACGCGACCGTGTTGATGGTCGGTATGGTTTCCGCCGACTTCGGTACGTCCGGGAGCCGAAAAGATACGCATATCTTCTTTTACACCGTAAAGTTTTACAAACTCATCACACGCATCCGCATAACGTTTACGCGCGGCAGCAGTATCTGTATAGAGTTTGCCGAACATTCTATCGAATTTGCCGTCAAGAATTTTTTGTTTTAACTGAATAGTGTTCATTCTGCACCGCCGAATAAATTATTTGCCGATAATTCTTACAGTATCACGCGCAATCGCAAGTTCTTCGTTTGTAGGAATTACATAAACATTAACCTTTGAATCGGGTGTTGAAATCTTAATTTCTTCGCCGCGCACTTTGTTCGCCGCTTCATCGATTTTAACGCCTAAATACTCAAGGTTTTTGCAAATATCAACTCTGAGCTCTGGGTTGTTTTCACCGATACCACCTGCAAATACCAAGCAATCAATACCGTTCATAGCTGCAATATAAGAACCGATGAATTTAATAATCTGATATTGTTGCATTTCAAGCGCTAATGCTGCCTTTTCATTTCCCGCTTCTGCCGCTTCCATTAAATCGCGGTTGTCATTTGTAAGACAGGAAATACCAAGTGCGCCGGACTTTTTATTGCATATTGTATTGATATCATCGGGTGATAAATTTTCTTTCTTAGCAATATAGGTAAGAACGGACGGGTCCATTGTACCGCAACGTGTACCCATCATAAAGCCATCAAGCGGAGTAAAGCCCATAGAAGTATCGAAGCAAACACCATCTTTAACTGCAGAGATAGAACATCCGCTTCCCAAGTGACAGGTAACTATCTTAAGGTCTTTTTTATCTTTTCCTTCCATATCTGCTGCGCGGTCGCTTACGTATTTATGAGAAGTACCGTGAGCACCGTATTTTCTTACACCGTATTTTTCGTAATATTCATACGGCAAAGCGTACATATACGCACGGGGCTCAAGAGTCTGGTGGAAAGAAGTATCAAAAACTGCAACCTGCGGAATCTTGTCGCCGAAGGTTTTAACACAGGCACGAATTGCCAGAACATGTGCCGGGTTATGAAGCGGTGCTAATTCACCGAGCATTTCAATATCATCAATTACCTTAGGGG
>JAZNUZ010000238.1:0-3365 GCA_045592605.1 Acutalibacteraceae bacterium | reverse complement strand
TATAAGCCTATGTGTGCCTATTACCATATCCACCTTGCCGCTTTTAAGATAAGCAGCTGTTTTCTTTTGCTCGGCAGGTTTTACAAAACGGGAGAGCATTTTTATAGTGATTGGCATATCCCCAAAACGTTGTTTAGCCGTTTGCAGATGTTGGAAAGCCAGAATAGTTGTAGGCACTAAAAATGCACACTGTTTGCCTTCACTCACACACTTGAATGCGGCTCGAAGGGCAACTTCGGTCTTGCCAAAGCCTACATCCCCGCAGAGAAGTCGGTCCATAGGTACTTCCCGTTCCATATCTGCCTTAATCTCCTTAAGACAACGTAATTGGTCTTCGGTTTCTACATATGGAAAACCCGATTCAAATTCGGTTTGCAGTTCACTGTCCGGTGAGAAAGCATAACCCTTAATCGACATACGCTTAGCATAAAGGGCGGTCAGTTCCTTAGCCATATTCTTTACGGCGTGTTTAACTCGTGCTCTGGTCCTTTGCCAGTCGCCCGAGCCTAATTTATTAAGTCTTATTGTTCCCGACTCGCTACTGCCTATATATTTCGACACCAAATCAAGTTGTGTTACGGGCACATATAAAACATCGGTTTTGGCATAATTGATTTTTATATAATCTTTGGTAAGTCCGCCGCTTGTTATCTTGTTTATACCCGCAAAAATGCCTATGCCGTGAGACGCGTGAACTACATAGTCGCCCACCTTCAATTCATCAAGAGAGAAAATAGAATTTTCACTTTTCTTGTGTCGCACTTTTCTCTCTTCACTGCTTATATAATTACCGGTAATAAGCATAAATTTCTGCTCGGTCAACTGTACACCGGCGCTAAGGCCCCCGGGTATTACTGTAATTCCCTTTTCTATTTTTTCTGGCGGAGTAAGGCAAAGATTTACATCCACCGAGCGCGATTTAAGACTTTCATAAAGTACAGTTGCCGCCTTTTCGCCCGGCACTAAAACTGCAATTTTACCGCCTTTCTCACACATAAAAGAAATGTCTTCCATCAGTACAGACAACTCGCCCTTCCAGGAAGACAAGCGCTTATAGTCAAAATTAATAATATCCTTTATGGGCGCGTTATAATTTCCGCGTGAAAAATTTTCAAGAAATACGGTTTTTTCGGTTTTTGATTGAAACTCGGTTAAGTTAAGTGAAAATTTGCTGTCCTTTACAATAAACCCTTCTTCCAAAAGAGCCTTTGCATCCATTATAAAGCGTTCTTCTTGTGTTTTAAGCACCGTTTCCGTATCGGAACTATCGGTCACCACCACTAAGGCATCGCTAAAATAGTCAAAAACCGTACACGGCGCATAAATTTCATTTATATATCGGTCGGCAGATATACCGAGTCCCGCATTCAGACACGATATATCCTTGAACATTTTTTCCTTTGCGGCGCTTGTCAGTTTTCCGTTTTGTATTTTCTTTTCTAAACTTTGGGCCAACTGAGTAGCGTTATATACCATTTCGTTTGCCTGGGTGACTTTAATGCTATCTACCGAGTCGGTACGGCGCTGTGTAGAAATATCAAAATAGGTTATCGAGTCGATTTCATCTCCAAAATATTCTATTCTGACAGGTTTTTCCTGACATACAGGGAATATATCGACAATACCGCCCCTTACCGAAAACTGTCCGCCGCCTTCTACGAGAGAACAATTTTCATAACCGGAACTAAGTAGTTTTTCTTTTAGGTCTTCTATCAAAATCTCTTGACCCACAGAGAGAATAAAGGAATTTTTCTTTAAAACTTCGGGCGGTACTGTGTACTGCACCGCCGCCGCGGCGCTACAAACAAGCACGTTAAAATCCCCATCAAAAAGTTTTGATAGGGTGTCTATTCTTCTGTGTTCATATTCTTTTGAGCGACCAAGCATTTCACTAAGGCAAAAATCCCTTTCGGGAAATACCGCAGATTTAATGCCAAGCGATTTTAAATCACTGCAAATTTCTGCCGCCGCGGCTTCGGTTGGAGTCACCAGCAAAATCCTTTTTGCCGTATCCCGTATAAGTCCACCGACAACCAGTGCCTTGTGAATCTGAGCCAGTCCCGAGCACGACAAGGGCAAATAAGACTTTTTTATGTCTTCTACCAGCGCCTTATAGGGTCGACTCGCATTTAAAAATTGTTGTAAAAATTTCATATTACGCTTCTTTTCACAAAAATTTTAACTGTTGTATTTATTCATTGCTTTGTCAATACTGCCTGTAACCATTTCTTCTACGGCAAGTACCGCCTTGCAAAGTGCTTTTTCTTTGTTTTCCATTTCTTCGGTCTTGAATTTGCTTAAAACCCAGTCTTTAAGGTCATATTCGGGATGCGGCTTTTTGCCCACACCGATTTTTATTCTGGCAATATCATTGCTCGATAAATGCTCAGATATATTTTTCATTCCGTTGTGTCCGCCGTGTGTACCGTTCCGCCTTATTCTGATATTGCCAACATCCAGCGAAATATCATCAAATATAACTATAATATTTTCAAGCGGTATTTTATAAAACCTACTGATTTCCCCAACCGACTGGCCCGATAAATTCATATAGGTCTGCGGCTTTGCTACCATTATACGCTTATTCTTTATTTTACATTCGCTAATTAATGCTTTGTGCTTTAAACGGAAAGGTGTAGCGCCGAATTTTTCGCATAATAAATCCACGGCGTCAAAACCTATGTTGTGCCGCGTGTTTTCATATTCACTGTCGGGATTGCCAAGTCCTACAACAAGTAAAATGTCATTTTCTTTTTTCTTAAAAAGCATATAACTTCACCACCCGTTATTTTAACACACAAAGACAATAAAATCAAGCGTATCAAGACAAACGGGCGGACCAAACGTCCGCCCGTAATATGTTTTTCTTATGCTTTGTTTACAGAACCGAAAAGTTCCATTTTTTCCTTAACGGTTGCCTTGATAGCTTCAAATCCGGGAGCCAGAAGTTTTCTCGGGTCGAAGCCTTTACCTGACAAATCCTTACCTGCTTCTACATATTCGCGTGTAGCTGCGGCAAAAGCCAACTGGCATTCGGTGTTAACATTGATTTTAGAAACACCGAGAGAAATCGCCTTCTTTATCATATCAGCAGGGATACCTGTACCACCGTGGAGAACGAGCGGCATAGCGCCTGTAAGCTTCTGGATATCATCAAGTGTGTCAAAGCTTAAACCTGCCCAGTTTTCAGGATACTTACCGTGAATATTACCGATACCGGCGGGGAGCATTGTAACGCCTAAATCAGCAATCATTTTACATTCATTCGGGTCAGCAACTTCGCCTGCGCCAACAACGCCGTCTTCTTCGCCGCCGATAGAACCAACTTCAGCTTCTAAAGAGAGACCTAATTCATCGCAAACAGC
>JAZNUZ010000237.1:0-1506 GCA_045592605.1 Acutalibacteraceae bacterium | reverse complement strand
ACGGCGCTTAATCTTGCTAAGAAAACGATGTCACTTAAAAAGGATGACAAGATAGTTATTACCGGCGGTGTCACTAACGGTAAATCGGGCAACACAAATCTTATAAAAGTAGAAACTATTTAAAGGGGATATAAAAATGTTTTTTGATGAACTTAAAAATTACGATAATGAAGTTTTTGCGGCGTGTGATGATGAACTTAAAAGACAACGCCACAATATTGAACTTATCGCTTCAGAAAATATTGTTTCTAAAGCGGTATTGATGGCTGCGGGAACGGTACTTACAAACAAGTATGCGGAAGGTTACCCTGCTCATCGTTATTACGGCGGATGCGAGTATGTTGATGTTGTCGAAGATATAGCCAGAGAACGCGCTAAAAAATTATTCGGTGCAGAACACGCCAATGTTCAACCGCATAGCGGCGCCAATGCCAACCTTGCGGTGTTCTTTGCCCTTGTTAATCCTGGCGATACTGTTATGGGTATGAATTTAGCTCATGGCGGACACCTGTCTCACGGCTCACCGGTTAATATTTCGGGTAAATATTTTAATATCGTGCCCTATGGTGTTACCGATGATACACATACAATCGATTATGATGAGATGGAAAGAATTGCACTCCAGTGTAAGCCCAAACTTATCGTTGCAGGTGCGAGTGCATATGCCAGAGTAATTGATTTTAAACGTATGCGCGAAATTGCCGATAAGGTTGGCGCATACTTAATGGTAGATATAGCGCATATTGCAGGTCTTGTAGCGGCAGGACTTCATCCGAGTCCCGTACCGTATGCAGACGTTGTAACTACAACAACACATAAGACGCTTCGCGGTCCGCGCGGTGGATTAATTCTCTGCCGTGAAAATTTAGCCAAGCAGATTGACAAAGCCATTTTCCCGGGTGTTCAGGGCGGTCCGCTTATGCATATTATTGCGGCAAAGGCGGTTGCTTTCGGTGAAGCATTAAAACCTGAATTTAAAGAGTATCAGAAACAAATTATCAAAAATGCGGCAGAATTAGCTAAGCAGTTAAAGGCAGAAGGCTTTGATTTGGTGTCGGATGGTACCGATAACCACCTAATGCTTTTAGACCTTCGTAAGTTCGGTATTACAGGTAAGGAACTTGAAAAAAGACTTGATGAAGTACATATTACGGTCAATAAAAATGCTATTCCTAACGACCCGCAGAGTCCGTTTATTACAAGCGGTGTCAGAATAGGAACACCTGCCATTACTTCACGCGGCTTTAAAGAACCCGAAATGAAACTCATCGCGGGTTGGATAAAGAAAGTTGTTACCGATTTTGAGAATTCTAAAGAAGAAATCTTGGCAGAAGTTACCGCACTTTGCGAGAAATTCCCGATATATGAATAGAAAAAAGTGAGTGCATTGGCGTTGTACCCGTAAGGATACAACGCCAGTTTTATTCGCCGAAGGCGAGTTTTATTGCTACGCAGTGATATTCGGCATAATGCCGAGTGTTATTGCCTTCGGCAGTTTACAGGCGA
>JAZNUZ010000236.1:0-3995 GCA_045592605.1 Acutalibacteraceae bacterium | reverse complement strand
GCTTTTCCATATACTCAGACATATCAAGTCTTATCATTGCATTCTCGCTTCCGAACATAGCTTCCGCTAATGCTTTGCTGAGTTCTGTTTTACCAACACCGGTAGGTCCTAAGAAGATAAACGAGCCTATAGGTCTTTTAGGATCTTTAAGACCAACCCTTGAGCGCCTGATTGCTTTCGAGAGCGCCACTACCGCTTCATTTTGACCTACAATTCTTGAATGCAAAACTTTTTCAAGTCTTAACAATCTTTCGCTTTCTTCTTCGGTGAGTTGTGTTACGGGAACGCCGGTCCAGTCCGATACTATATCCGCTATTTCTTCTGCCGTTACAGTACCTAAAACTTCATTCTTTTGTGTATACTCTTCACGTTCTGCTCTGAGTTGCTCCTTTAAAGCCTTTTCCCTATCTCTTAGTTTCGCAGCGTTTTCATAATCCTGATTTTCTATGGCAGAATTCTTATCATTTTCTGTTATTCTAATCTGTTCTTCGAGTTCCTTAATAGAATTCGGCCCAGATGAATTCTTAAGTCTTAATTTAGAACCGGCTTCATCGATTAAATCTATTGCCTTATCGGGTAAAAATCTGTCTGAAATATATCGTGCAGACAGGTTGACCGCCGCTTCTATCGCTTCATCACTGATTTTTACTTTATGATGCTTTTCGTACTGTTCTCTGAGTCCTTTTAAAATAAGGATGGCATCTTCTGTACTGGGTTCCGCCACATTAACGGGTTGAAATCTTCTTTCAAGTGCGGCATCCTTTTCGATATTCTTACGATACTCAGCAAGGGTTGTAGCACCAATAAGCTGGAACTCGCCACGAGCTAAAGCGGGTTTTAATATATTAGCCGCATCGGTGGCGCCTTCTGCCGCACCTGCGCCTATAAGGTTATGAACTTCATCAATAAACAAAATTATATCATCGTTGTCCGCTACTTCATCAATAATAGCCTTTATTCTCTCTTCAAAATCGCCACGGTATTTTGTACCTGCAACCATACCGGTAAGGTCAAGTGAAATAATACGCTTATTAATAAGTATATCGGGTACATCTCCGTTGGCAAGTTTAAGCGCGAGTCCTTCAGCTATAGCCGTTTTGCCAACACCCGGCTCTCCTATAAGGCAAGGATTGTTTTTACTTCTGCGGCAGAGAATTTGTATTACACGTTCAATCTCTGCGTATCTACCTATGACAGGGTCTATTGAGCCTTTTTTCGCTTCCTTTGTCAAATCACGCCCATATTTTTCAAGATTGGGTGTCTCCTTAGATGTGTTTTTGTTTTTAACAACATTGTTTTCGGGTGTCATATTTTCATATTCCACTCCCGATGCTTTGAGTGCAGATGAAGTTAAAAACGCCACATCAACATCCATTTTCTTGAGAAAACGGATTGCATAATTATCGCCTTCACTAAGTACCGCGATGAGCAAATGTTCCGTTCCAACCAAATCTTTACCGAGATTTTTTGCACCGTTTTGAGCCACTTCAATGACCTTACGCGCTCTGGGTGTAAAGCAATCGGGTGAGAGTGATGAAGGTGTACCCGAACCTATTGTTTCAATCATTAATTTTTCTATTCTTTCTGAAGTTACGCCGTTTTTATTAAGTACGGCCGCCGCAACTCCGCTACCAACTCTGCAAAGGCCCAAAAGCAAATGTTCACTGCCAATATATGTGTGTCCGAGCATTTCTGCAGCATTAATAGCCTGATTAAGCGCTTCAGTTGCTTTTTGTGTGAAACCTTTGAAATTATATTTCATAACATTTTCCCTTCTAATTTAGTAAATTTCGGATAATTTCAGCGCGTTTGACATCTCTTTCTTCGGCCGTGGCCGTACCGTATTTGCGCATTATCATATTAGGTTGACATTCAACAAATATCTTCATTGGTAAACTTTTTTCAATATCAAGTATACCCATAGATACACCTAATTTAATCAGTGATAAATACTTCATCATTTCTTCGGTATCCATTTTTCTGGCATTTGAAAGTATACCCAAAGCGCGAAAAACATTATCTTCGAGATTTATTCTCTCGGCCGTGCTTCTGGCGGCATTTTCTTTTTCTATTATCTGCCTTGTGATAGTTATAAGATTATTAAGCGCATCATTTTCAGATATTCCGAGTGTTATCTGATTTGAAAGTTGATATAGGGATGCCTTTGATTCGCTTCCTTCACCGTACATTCCGCGCATCGTAAATCCTATTTTGTTTACAGATTCGCTGATGAAAGAAATCTCTCTTGTGGCTTCAAGCATTGGTAAATGAAGCATAACCGATGCTCTGAGTCCTGTACCTAAATTTGTTGGACACTCGGTCAAATAACCAAACTGTGAATTGAATGCAAAATGCAATTTATCACAAAGCAAAGTATCTAATCTTTCGGCTATATCATATGCTTCGTTAAGGGCCAAACCACTCTTTATTACCTGAATTCTAATATGGTCTTCTTCACCTATCATAACGCATACAGACTCATCATCCGAAATCAATATTGATTTATTTTTCTTTTTTCTTGCAAACTCGGGACTTATTATATGCCGTTCAACCATTGCATATGTCTCGGTCTCGGGAACATCGCTCATATCAATGAATCTCAGGGTGTTTGCAAACGGTGTATTACTGTCGAGTATTGCATTTTTGATTTTCTTATTGAGTTCAATATAATCCTGGTCGCTCATTCTTGACGGAAAATTAAAATCCTTTAAATTCCTTGCCAGTCTTATTCTGGAAGAAACTATAATTTCCGAATCGTTTCCGACCGTGTTGTACCAACTACTCATTACCGTTTTCCCGCCCTTCCAATGATTTAATCTGGTCACGGACATCTGCCGCTTTTTCGAATTCTTCGTTTTTAATAAGCAGGTTTAATTCCTGTCTTAATGCTGCAATTTTATCCTTTTCGTTAGGAATGCTAAGTGGCGACAGATTAGGTATTTTACCTATATGTTTTACGTTGCCGTGCACTCTCTTTAAGAACGGTGTGAGCTCTGCAGAAAATGTGTCATAACACTTATAGCATCCTACCTTGCCGGTCCTTGAAATATCTTTAAAAGTAATGCCGCAGTTTTCGCACTTTTTAATTTCTTTTACAGAATATTCATCGTAGATACCATTATCAAGCATTGATGATAAAAAATTTGCAAAACTATTGCCGCCAAATGATTTATAGCCATATTCCGCCGCGCAGTCAGCGCACAGTTTTTTCTCTATACCAATCCCGTTAACAACCTTTTTTATAAATGTAGTAGCAGGATTTTTACCACAGTTTTCGCAATACATATTTATCCACCTTTCTAAATCTGTGTTAATAACATCTGCTTAAGCATCGCCGCTCTCATATAATCACGATATTCGGCAGGGATGTTTCTCATTACAGTATCACTTATTGCAGACTGAATTAATTTTGCCGTTTCAAATTTGATAATATTAGATTGCAAACAGTTTTCCACAACAATTCTCGCAGACATTGAATCAATACCTGTGCCAATGGAATTTACTATGTGCATTAAGGCAGATGAACGACTGAGTTTTACGCGTGAAATTTTTATATAACCGCCACCACCGCGTCGACTTTCAATTATATATCCGTGTTCAGGGGTGAATCTTGAAGATAATACATAATTAATTTGGCTTGGCACACAACCCATAAGTGCAGCAAATTCATTTCGCTGAATCTCTGCGATGTTATCCCCCGACTCATCCAACATTCTTATGATTTCTTCTGTTATTAAATCACTGATACGCATTGAGTTTCTCCTTTGACTTTAACTGACTTTAATTTTATTATACCCTTTGGTCAGTTAAAGTCAAATAGTATTTTAGTTCAAAAATAAATATTTTTAGCCGTTTTCCTATATTAATCTCGTATTATCTCGCGTTTACTTTATTTTTCTTCTGTTTTGGCGCAGTAACAAAAAGGCCGCGAAAACATATTATATAGTAAAGTAGAAAGGAGGTCTGTAAAATGTGTTGTAATTCATTCGGCGGTA
>JAZNUZ010000235.1:0-5453 GCA_045592605.1 Acutalibacteraceae bacterium | reverse complement strand
TTTTGAAAAAACTCCACTGCTTCCTTAATGAAATATTTACCGAAGACAGTGTTTAAAACATCAATATCTGAGCCGTGATAATTATTAACAGATGCATTCCTATTTGTAATATTACATCTACCGTTACCGGTAGTAATGAGTTTTTTACCTACGCGGGATAGTGACTCTAAAACAACAATATTAAGTTTTTTATTTTTTTGCTTTGCAAAAACGGCCGCCAAAAGCCCTGCGGCGCCGCCGCCGATAACCGCAATATCATAAACCATACACATCACCAAAAAATTTGTTTTTACAATTATAACATATTTATTAAAATACTGCAATTTAAAGATTTCTATTAATAAAAAAATCCACCCGCAATAGCGAGTGGATTTTATAAATAAAATTAGTTGGTAATTGTGAGTTCAGTATCTTTATCAAAGATATGAATATTTTCTGCTTCAAGAGCAATCTGAATTCTATCACCAGGACGAGCAGTGTTGGACGGAGCAACACGAGCGTTAATATCCTGACCTTCTGAATTCATATAAAGATATGTTTCTGCACCCATAAGTTCGGTAACTTCAACATTAGCTTCAACAAGACTATCCGGATTAGCAGCAATGATTTCAGTCTCGTTATGAACATGTTCAGGACGGATACCCATAATAACATCTTTGCCGATATAATCTTTCAAGCAATCGTTTGCATTCTTGGAATCAGGCAACTTAACCTTGAATTTAACACCTGCGCGTGTTTTGGTATCTTCAGAACCATATTCAAGATAAAATGCACCATTTTCGTTAAGAAGCTTACACTCAATGAAGTTCATCTGCGGTGAACCGATAAATCCTGCAACGAAAAGATTACAGGGTTTGAGATAAAGATGCTGAGGTGTATCAACCTGCTGAATGAAACCATTCTTCATAACAACGATACGGGTACCCATTGTCATAGCTTCTGTCTGGTCGTGAGTAACGTAAATAAATGTGGTACCAAGACGCTGATGAAGTTTTGAAATTTCGGTACGCATCTGTGCACGAAGTTTAGCATCCAAGTTAGAAAGCGGTTCGTCAAGTAAGAATACCTTAGGTTCACGAACGATTGCACGACCCAAAGCAACACGCTGACGCTGACCACCGGACAAAGCCTTCGGTTTGCGTTCAAGAAGATGTTCGATATCAAGGATACGAGCGGCTTCTTCAACACGGCGTTTGATTTCATCCTTTGAAACCTTGCGAAGTTTAAGGCCGAAAGCCATATTATCAAATACTGTCATATGCGGATAAAGAGCATAGTTTTGGAAAACCATCGCGATATCGCGGTCTTTCGGTGCTACATCGTTAACCAAGCGGTCACCAATATAAACTTCACCATCAGATATTTCTTCAAGACCGGCCACCATACGTAATGTTGTAGATTTACCGCAACCTGAAGGACCAACGAGAATAATAAATTCTTTATCCTTGATTTCAAGATTGAAATCAGATACGGCAATAACACCACCGGGATATTTTTTATAAACGTTGCGAAGTGATAAACTTGCCATGGAATAAACCTCCTAATTATTTTACAAATTTAAGCATTAATTATTATAACAACTATTTTTTTAAAAAACTATACTTAGAATAACCAAGTTTTCAAAATAATAATTGTCTATTATAAACAAAATTATTCAAAAGCCGTAAATTTCCGGAAAAAATGTTAATAAATCATTAACAAAAAGTTCCTTAAATTCCCCTATTCCAAGGCTTTTCGGCAACGTAAGAGAACCAATTCTTTCTCTGTGTAATTTTGTAACTCCAAGCCCCACTACGCCGAGCATTCTTTTTATCTGATGATATTTTCCTTCAGTTAATATAATACGTATGCTGTCGTTGCTACATATTTCTGCCGTAGCACTTTTGCAAACTGTACCATCCGCTAAGGTTATACCCTGCTTGAATTTTTCAGAAATCGATGGATGCGGGACATCATCTACATACGCTAAATATGATTTTTCAATATTTGATTTCGGCGAAATTATCTTGTGAGCAAATTCGCCATCATTTGTGAGCAATAATAACCCCGTTGTATCCTTGTCCAAACGACCGACAGGAAATAGATTTAAGTGCCGATATTCATCGGGCAACAAATCCACTACGGTTTTTCTGCTTTTATCATTTGATGCGGATAAAATCCCACTCGGTTTATTAAGAATCAAATAAACAAATTTTTTATAATGTACCCTTTGTCCGTCGAGAATAACATCTGCAGTTTCGGGGTCAAAAGAAAAATCACATTTTGTTACTGCTTCACCATCAACACTTGCCCTTCCGGACCTGATTAACTTTTTAATTTTACTTCTTGAAAATTTAGAGTTATTTGATAGATATTTATCTAATCTAACCTTTTTCAACAATCTTCCCCCGTTATTATTTAGCTGGTTTAAAAGGCTTCATTTCTCCGTTTAATCTTGCATCCGTTATATCGCCGCCCACGATAATATCATCACAAACAATTAAATTCACATATTCAGTATCTGATGAATTCTTTAATTTATATTTATAAATCGTTGCGTTACTACCACAATAATTTTTTAAGTTGAAACCCGCTTCTATCTGAATTTGATTGTATTTTTCATAAACATCGCTAAAGGCGCGTGGAATAACAATGTCTTTTACTTCTACCGCTTCGGGAAGAACATCAAAACCATACGAGTTAATAGCAGATACGCGGTCTTGGTTAGTAGCAGCCACCAGCAATTCCTGGGAATTCACATTTAAAAATTCCAATAAAACAAACAAAAAACATATTAATAAAAGAAAAAAAGATACCGAACGTATACTTTTAATACTTATACAGTATAATTTCAAATTAATCACTCCGCTAATATATATGCGAAGTAAACTATAAAAATTCTGTTAGTTAATAAGACAAACTGCCGCAGCCGAGATGCCTTCCCCGTTTCCCGTAAAACCAAGACCTTCTTCGGTGGTTGCTTTGATATTGACGGAATCAATTTCCAAACCGCAGTCATCCGCAATATTTTTACGCATTATATCAATATAAGGCGACATTTTCGGTTTTTGCGCAATGATTGTTGCATCAATATTATCGATTTTATAGCCTTTTTCTGCTAATAACGCTACGGCTTTTCTTAGCAATACCCGACTGTCAATACCTTTAAATTCTTCTTGGGTATCGGGAAAGTGTTTGCCTATATCCCCAAGAGCTGCAGCACCCAAAAGAGCATCTGTAACTGCGTGTAACAACACATCTGCATCCGAATGACCCAAGAGTCCCAATTCAAAAGGTATTTTCACACCGCCAATTATTAAATCTCTATCTTTCACTAACCTATGAACATCGTATCCACTGCCAATACGCATTATTCAATTCCCCTTTTTTCAATAAAACTCTCGGCAACCGAAATGTCATCTTGAGTGGTTATTTTAATATTCGTATAGTCACCCATTACAACCTTTACTTTATACCCTGCGCTTTCCATAATTGAAGCATCATCGGTAAAAACCGAACAATCAATATTTTTAAGTGCTTCACTGTATTTTTCGACCGAAACACCCTGCGGTGTCTGAGCAGAAAAAAGCGCTTCTCTGGGTAAAGTAGATTCAATAATTCCGTTGCTATCAACCTTTTTGACTGTATCTTTAACAGGAACCGCGCATATAACAGCATCTGAAAAAGGCAGTAGCTCACATACTCGCGAAATTATTTCTTCGGTTACTAACGGACGCGCACCATCGTGAATCAAAACAAAATCTTCGTTTATTCTATCAAGTCCGTTTTTTACCGACTCTTGTCGTGTAGCACCGCCTGAAACAATATCCGAAAGCTTTGTTATCATAAATTTTTCTGAAAGCTGCTGCATATCACTGACATACTCGTCTTTAGTCACCAAAACTATTCTTGATATTTTGGGTGACTTCTCAAAAACAGACAAGGTATGTATTATAGCGGGAACTCCGCACAAGTTTAAAAACTGTTTTGAAATTCCCTTCATCCTTTGCGAAGAACCCGCCGCCAAAACAATTACGGGAATACCGCCCGACTGCTCTGCTTGGCAAGAAAAATCTAATTTGTAATCGAGTTTTTCCATTCTTATCATCCCTTAAAAGAAAGCGCCACACCTTACATTGTAAAGTGTGGCTAATTTAAAAACTAATCTTCTGTGGTGCAGTCGTCGCAGTCACAATCTTCACAATCGCACTCGCATTCGAAATCAAACTCAAGGTCTGTTCCGCAATTTGGACAATCAATACGGCCGTCCATCAACATTTCTTCATCAAGGTATATGATGTCGTTACAGTTAGGACAAACCACTTCGTAAACTTCATCATCCTCATATTCTTCATCATCGCAATCGCAATCGCACTCATCACAGTCTTCATAGATAAGCTCTTCAACGTCGGCTAAATCTTCATCAACTGCATCAAGTTGTTCTGCTAATTCAATCTGCGCATCATCAAGTTCATCGATTTCATCACAGATATCACCCAAAAGGTCGATTATCGCGGAAAGGATTTTACCTTCATCCGACTCTGTATCAAGCTTAACGCCTTCTGCTAAGCCTTTGATATAAGCAACTTTTTCAGAAACAGTCATTTTACAATACTCCTTAAAATTTATGCACGTTCCATATACTCGCCGGTACGTGTATCAATACGAATCATATCGCCTTCATTAATAAACAACGGAACGCGGATTTCTGCACCTGTTTCCAATTTAGCAGGTTTCATAGCGTTTGTTGCGGTATCACCCTTAAAGCCAGGGTCTGTTTCAGCGATAGCCAATTCAACAAATGTAGGTGGTTCTACACCAAATATTTTACCCTTATATGATAAAATCTTACATACCATATTTTCCTTAACGAATTTAAAATTATCGCCAAGTTCCGATGCATTTACAGGAACAAGTTCATAAGATTCCGGGTCCATAAAATAATACAAACCTTCATCGTTATAGGAATATTCCATATCTTTTCTTTCTACGAAAGCAGTCGGGAACTTATCGTTAGGGTTGAATGTTTTTTCAACCACTGAACCTGCAATTACGTTTCTGATTTTTGTACGAACGAAAGCAGCGCCTTTACCGGGTTTAACGTGTTGGAATTCAATAATCTGATATACGTTTCCATCCATTTCAAAAGTAACGCCGTTTCTAAAATCGCCTGCACTTACCATTTCAATTCCTCCAATAAAATAACTACATATAGTAGTATAAAAGTTTTTACCCCAAATGTCAAGGCAAATATTGTTAAATAAGGTCGCGAATTGCACTAATTGCCAACAAATAGCTGTTTACACCAAAACCTGAAATACTTCCCTTACATACCGGACCTATTACAGATATTCTTCTGAAATCTTCTCTTGCATCAACATTAGACAAATGCACTTCAATAAACGGCTTTTCTGCCGCAGCAATCGCATCGCGAATGGCATAACTATAGTGTGTCAACGCACCTGCGTTTATTA
>JAZNUZ010000234.1:0-3298 GCA_045592605.1 Acutalibacteraceae bacterium | reverse complement strand
TTCCGTTTTCGGTCCTTAAAATCTCATAGTTTTTTATACCAAAAAATTCGTTAAGACCTTTTTTTAAAAGATACAATGATAGCAAGGACTCTTTCTTATTTTCCGCCTTTTTCTTGATTTTTATACGCGATCGTTCATCTTTATCAAGGCTATCAAATATTTCTCCAAAAAATTCTTCGGAATATTCGGATATATTATCTATCAGATATTTCATTTATTTAATTTCGGCATTTGCAGCCAAGTGTTTAAGTACGACATCTGTTATCATTAATGTTTCCAACTGCCACGGCTCATAATTCGCCTTAACATCTTCTACAGTGAATTTTTGAGTGCTGTTCGAGTTTTCGGCAGCGATTTCAGCTAAAAAGGCATTATATTCTTCTTCGGTATATGAAAGCTTTGCATCATCAAAAATAGCATAGAATATGGTTTCGTTTTTAAGAGTACTCTGGAACTGATTTTTTATATTTTCCGCTGTTGTTCCGTACATATAATAAATCATTGTATTCGCATCGATTTCTGTTTGATACTGAGCATTATATGCGGTGGCTTCCTGTTGTGCTGGTGTATATATATTATCATTGTACATCTTATCGTATTTTGCCTTTTCGGTTTCGGGATAAGATTTAACCGCAAAATCTTTTGCATTTATTATTGTATAGTTAAGTGTCTTCTCTATTGCCATATCTTCAAGGCTTTTGATTAACTTATCTGCGTTTTCAAAGCCTAATTTTTTAGCAGTTTCATCATTCTTTTCTGGTAAAACCTGAATAGAATTTACCTTTACTGTGAACTCTACGGGTTTTCCTTTGAGATTGAAACCGTTTTTCTGGTCTTTATCATCCTTGAAATATGCAGTCTGGTCATAATCATCGGGGAACTTGATGTTTATAACTTTTTCCTTTCCTATCGTGGCACCTATCAAAGCATCTTCAAAACCTGCAATAAATGCGCCAGAGCCTAATGTTAATGCCATTTCTTCTTCACTTGTACCGCCTTGGAATTCTTTACCGTCAATACGGCCTACATATTCTATCATCGCGGTATCTTCTTTTTTAAGTACGCCTTCTTTTACATAGTTATAAGCTTTTGCCATTGCTACAAGACTTGTGTAGTATCCATCATAATAATCATTATAGGTCTCGGATGCTTTATCAACTGTGAGTCCCATATATTTTCCGAGAGTTACATAATCAGCCATATTATAGTTGTAGCCTACTCTCTCCCCGTTTTTTCCGCCTGCAGTTGCAGGGTCCGCATTTGTTTCCTTCTTTTTGCAACCTACAAAGCTCAAAGCCATTACGGTTACCAATAATAACGCTATAATCCTTTTCATAATATTCTCCTTTTTATTTATTCAACTGACCAAGTGAATCAGCTTTAAGATACGCATTTATAAATCCATCAATATTGCCATCCATAACGGCACCGATATTCCCCGATTCAAAACCTGTTCTATGGTCTTTTGCCAAGGTGTACGGCATAAACACATACGACCTTATTTGAGAACCCCAGGCTATATCTTTTTGAACACCTTTGATGTCTTCAATTTTTTCAAGATGTTCGCGTTCTTTTATTTCAAGCAACTTTGATTTAAGCATCTTCATTGCCATTTCCCTATTTTGATGTTGACTGCGCTCGTTCTGACAAGCTACAACAATACCTGTCGGGATGTGTGTTATACGGATAGCAGATTCGGTCTTATTTACATGTTGACCACCCGCGCCGCTTGAACGATAGGTATCGACCTTTAAGTCATCTGCCGCTATTTCGATTTCGACATTATCGCTGATTTCGGGCATAACTTCGATTGATGCAAATGAAGTATGTCTTCTTCCCGAAGAATCAAACGGAGAAATACGCACCAATCGGTGAACACCGCTCTCGCTTTTCATATAGCCGTAGGCATTTACGCCCTCAATTCGCATTACCGCGCTTTTAAGCCCTGCCTCTTCACCATCAAGAAAGTCTATTAAGCTGACTTTAAAGTTATGCCGTTCTGCCCAATGCGTGTACATACGTACAAGCATCTCATTCCAGTCCTGCGCTTCGGTACCACCAGCACCTGCGTGGAATGTCAATATCGCATTATTGGAATCATATTCGCCTTTAAGTAATGTTTCAAGGCGTTCCGCATCGAGCCCTGCAATAAATGCATCAACCATTCCCGATACTTCTTCGAGCATTGATAAATCTTCTTCTTCATCGGCGAGTTCCGCCAGAGTCAAAGCATCATCATATGCCGTTACCAACGCATCGTATCTTGCGACCTTATCTTTGAGTCTGCTTGTTTTCTGCAAAACGGCCTGAGAATTTTCTATATCATCCCAAAAACCATCCTGAGCCGCCGCGTTTTCAAGTTCTTCAATATTTTTCTTTAAATTATCGTAACCGATAGCATCCTTTAAATCACACAGTTCATTATAAAATCCCTGTAGTTTTAATCTTTGTTCTTCAAATTCGAGCATTATTTCCTCCGTAATGCAAAGGCATACCAATTATCCTTTTTGACTTCTTTTAAAATCTCTAAAGAGTGCTCTTCAAAACTTTTTCTTACTTCATCCACTCTTACATCTATTATGCCTGAAGTAATATACACTGCGCTATCATTCATATAGTTTTTAATATTTTTATTAAGGCGCATAATGATATCTGCAACTATATTTGCACAGATAATATCATACTTTTCGGTTATTTTTTCATCTAAATCTCCGCAGATATAATTAGTTTTGTCCTGTACACCGTTTAATGTTGCGTTTTCCCCGGCAACCTTAACGGCAACCGCGTCGATATCAACTCCATCAGCCCCTTTGGCACCGAGCAAAACCGCTGCAATACTTAAAATACCGCTTCCGCAGCCGATATCTAAAACCGATGCACCTTCTTCTACATAATCTTGTAAAAGTTGCAGACAAAGCGATGTCGTAGCGTGGGTTCCCGTACCGAAAGCGGCACCCGGGTCAATTCTTAATACCGCTTTATTTTCCTTGTTTTCATACTCTTCCCACTCGGGACAAATGACAAGCCTATCCCCGATAGGAGTCACCTTAAAATACCTTTTCCAAGAATCCTGCCAATCTGCATCGTTAACACCTTTTAAAAGAACTTCGTGGTGTATGCCGGTTGAATTAAGGCATTCAGTAATATACTGTACCGCTTCTTCCCTATCGTTTTCTTCCGAAATATAAACATGAATAAAACAAGCTTCACGGTTTTTAGAGAGCAGTGCTTCATCAATTAAATCAATATGCGCTATTTCCTGAGCGCCCTGCTCTAAATCAGAATAATCTTCAACATA
>JAZNUZ010000233.1:0-2088 GCA_045592605.1 Acutalibacteraceae bacterium | reverse complement strand
GAAAAGTCGATACCTAATTCGCTAATTATGTCATTGAAGCGTTGTTTGATTTTTGTAAAAATTTCATCAGCTACTTTAGTGTCATATGAATTTTCAAAACACTCAAGAAGCATATCTGTTACTTTTATATCGGCAGAAAATCTTTTACCTGGAGCGGAAGCCACAATATATCTTCTGTTCGGCTCAGCTTTAATTATATCTGCTACCTTTTTAAATTGATTAGCATCAGCTAAAGAACTACCACCAAATTTTAATACTTTTAACATATAATCTCCCCCAAAGGCAAAAATAGTTCTAATCGGATAAAATATTAACATAAATTTAGAAAACTGTCAATATTATTATATATTTATATATTGATAATGGAACAAAAGTGTGTTAAACTGATATAAATATTATTTAGTGAGGTGAAATTTATGGACGCGGATTCTGGCAATAGTACACCTTTGGGGCGAAGTATTAATTATTTTGACGCATTGTTTCTCGCGTCTTTAAATTAACTGCCTTAATGTGTCCTACTCCGATTCGTATTTATCAAATTTAAGGAGGAAGACTAATGGAAAATAAAATTTTTGATGAAGTTTTAAGTTTGGTTGAAGATAGAAAATTCAGCAAAGCCAAAGAATTGCTGCTAAATATGAATGCTGCAGATATTGCCTTGGTTTTTGATGAGTTGCCAATCGAATTCCGCCTTAAAATCTTCCGTCTGTTACCAAAAGAATTAGCTGCAGATACTTTCATAGAATTTGACAGCGACCTACAGGAATTTCTTATCAAGGGCTTTTCCGATAAAGAATTAAAACTTGTTGTCAGCGAGTTATACGCCGATGATGCAGTAGACATTATCGAAGAAATGCCTGCAAACGTTGTAAAGAGAATTTTAAAACAAGCCGATCCCGAAATGCGCAAGGATATCAACGAACTGCTAAAATATCCTGAAGACAGCGCCGGTAGTCTTATGACTACGGAACTTGTTGATTTAAAGTGTGATATCACCGTTGAAAATGCAATTAAACATATAAGAAAAACAGGCATCGACAAAGAGACCGTCAACACTTGTTATGTAACCAGTAACGACCGCGTTTTGTTAGGTACAGTATCCCTTAGAAGTTTAATTATCTCTGATAAAGAAGATAATATAAGTTCTATTATGGATTCGAATCTTATTTATGTAACAACCGATGAAGACCGAGAGAGAGTCGCACAGCTTTTTAACAAATACGGTTTATTAGCGATGCCGGTTGTTGATACCGAAAAACGCTTAGTCGGTATCGTTACGGTCGATGATGTTTTAGAAGTTATCGAAGAAGAAACAACCGAAGATATTGCCAAGATGGCAGCTATCGTGCCAACCGATAAAACATATTTTAAAACAAGTGTTTTTGAAACATTTAAAGTTCGCTTCCCGTGGCTGATTTTACTAATGATTTCGGGTACTTTTACGGGACTTATAATTTCAAGTTACGAAGCAAAGCTTACGCTCTTCCCTGCCCTTATTGCTTTCATACCAATGCTTATGGGAACCGCTGGTAATTCAGGCGGTCAATCATCTGCTACGATTATACGTGCGATTTCATTAGGCGAAGTAGGATTTAAAGATGTAATTAAGGTAATCTGGAAAGAAACGCGGGTCGCCTTCTTTTGCGGACTGATTTTGGCAGTTGTTAATTTCTTTAAAATCTGGTTTGTTGATATCGCATTGTTTAATAGTACAGCTACAGTAACCGATAATTTAATAGTTAGTTTAACAATTTTATTAACAGTAGTTGTCGCAAAGTGTGTCGGGTCTTTTTTACCGCTTTTTGCACACAAAATCGGTCTTGACCCTGCCGTTATGGCGAGTCCTATTATTACAACGGCGGTTGATATTATTGTTCTGGTAATTTATTTCGGTTTAGCAACCGTTTTGCTTGGTATTTAAAAAAGAAAATGCTCATTTGAGCATTTTCTTTTTTTATTTCACCTTTTCAATTTGTTTTTTTAGTTTTGCTAAGTTTTTCATTCTTTTAAGAATATATAAAAGAACCTCTTCGTCAATTTCTGCGCTATCGCCAAGTTTTTCTTTTGTTATGTTAAACGCTTTAAAAA
>JAZNUZ010000232.1:0-4504 GCA_045592605.1 Acutalibacteraceae bacterium | reverse complement strand
GGAGTTGATTTAATGAGCATAGGAGTTTCAATCTCGATAAAACCGTTTTCATCAAAATAGTCGCGCGTTACCTTTGTTATCTTGTGGCGCAACATAATATTTTTCTGAAGATTTGAGCGCCTTAAATCTAAGTAGCGGTATTTAAGTCGAACATCTTCTTTAGCACCTGTATCTGCCAGAATTTCAAAGGGCGGAGTTTCACTGCGACCGAGAATTTTAAGGCAGTTAACCTGAAGTTCAATATCGCCAGTAGGTATATCGTGGTTAACAGAAGAACGAGCGCGTACAACGCCCCTTGCCATAAGCACAAATTCACTTCTGATATTAAATGCTTTATCAAATATTTCTTTGTCGGTGGTATCATCAAATGCCAACTGCACAATGCCTGTGCGGTCGCGCAGGTCGATGAATATAAGCGCACCCAAATCGCGTTGACGCTGTACCCAACCGGTAACAATAACTTCGCGTCCTATATCGGCAGTACGCAGATTTCCGCAGTAATCGGTACGCTTCATACCGTCCATACGGTCAAGTTTCATAAAGTATACTTCCTTTCAAAACCGCTTTAAAAAACAGAGTTTTCTAAATTCTCAAAACTTTCTTCGGTCATAATAGTATAAAAATCTTCGGTGAAATTCTGGAGTGTTACTTCGGTTTCCTTGCCACTCAGCATATTCTTAACCTTGAATTTTTTACTTTCAAGTTCGTTGTCACCTAAAACCGCAGTATATTTTGCCCCTATTTTATCGGCATATTTCATCTGTGCCTTAAGACCCCTGCCGTTTATATCAGAAAGAGCTTCAAAGCCTTCAGTACGTAATGCGGCACAAAGTTTTGTGGCGGTGAGAGCGGCATTTTCGCCCATGGTAGCAAAATATATATCGGCAGTGTTTTTTTCGGGAAATTGGGCGCCTTCGGCTGCGGCCACCATCATAAGTCTTTCAATGCCCATAGCAAAGCCTACAGACTGAACATTCGGTCCACCGAGTTCTGCAATAAGACCATCGTATCTTCCGCCGCCACAGACGGTTGACTGGGCCCCAATGTCTCCCGATACAAATTCGAAAACCGTTTTTGTATAATAATCAAGGCCGCGTACAATTTGTGGGTTAACGGTGAATGTAAGACCTGCGGCGGTTAAATGCTCTTTTACCGCTTCGAAATGCTCTTTACATTCATCACACAAAAAGTCGAGAACAACAGGCGCATCTGCCGCAATCGACTTGCAGACAGGCGACTTACAGTCGAGTATACGCATTGGGTTGCGGTCGAGTCTTTCAAGACAGGTACCACAAAGTTCATCTTTCTTTTCGTTAAAGTAATTTTTAAGTGCCTTATGATACTCCGCGCGGCAGACGGGACAGCCTATTGAGTTGATTTCCAAAGACACTTTTCTTATACCAACCGCGTTTAACGCGTGATGAGCAAGACAAATTGCTTCTGCATCAGCTATGGGAGAAGAAGTGCCCAGGCACTCAATACCAAACTGATGGAATTCTCTGAGTCTGCCGGCCTGCGGTTTTTCGTAGCGGTAGCAACCGCCCACATAACAAGCCTTTACCGGCAGAGTGCCGTTGACCAAAGAGTGTTCAATGCTTGAACGCACAACACCCGCGGTAAATTCCGGGCGGAGTGTAATAGAACGTTCCCCTTTATCGAGAAATGTGTACATTTCCTTTTGCACAACATCGGTTGTGTCCCCGACACCGCGTGAGAAAACTTCGGTATGTTCGAAAACGGGGATACGGATTTCTCTGTAACCATAAAGAGATGCAACATCAAGCAAAGTTTGTTCAACAAATTGTAATTTATAACTATCTTCGGGAAGGACGTCATTTGTGCCCTTGACCGCTTTTATTATTTCTGCCATTTATAACTCCTGTTTATTTAGAAAGTTTACTTATTCTTAACAATTTCGCGCCAATCAAGGTCGCCGCGTTCAAGACCGTGGATAAGCATTTCTGCTGTGGCAATATTGGTAGCAACCGGGATATTATGAACATCGCAAAGTCGCAACAGCACATTATCATCGGGCTCATACGGTTTGGGATTGGTGTCACGGAAAACGAGCAAAAGGTCGATTTCATCACAACCGATGCGAGAGGCAATCTGTTGTGAGCCACCCTGTTCACCGCTTAAAAATTTAATTATGTTAAGTCCTGTAGCTTCAGAGACTAATTTACCTGTAGTACCAGTAGCAAGAAGAGTGTGTCGGCTCATAATTCCGCAATATGCAATACAGAACTGAACCATAAGTTCTTTCTTGGCGTCGTGTGCAATCAAAGCAATATTCATAAAATCTACACTCCTTATAAATCTCTTTTTCGGCGATATTATAGTGTTTGCATTCCCAATATTCGCGCAAACAATATAATATCACAAAAACATAATATTTGTCAATTACTGCAGTACGGTATACGGCGGTATATTGGTATCATTTTGCTCTGTGGCAAAGAAATAACCATCAAGCACCGCACGTGCAATAGATGTTGTTGTAAAGGTAGATGCGCCGTGTTCGAGAACAACCGAAATAGCAATTTCAGGTTTATCAAATGGGGCAAATGCGATAAAAACGCTATGGTCGGCACCGGAATTGGTTTGCGAAGTACCTGTTTTACCGCCTACCTTTATTGTATAATCGGCAAACACTGTACTACCCGTACCATCTTCGGTAACTGAGAGCATACCTTCTTTAACCTGCGAAAGCATTGTGCTGTTTATATCGAATTCACCCAGTACTTTTGCGGTATTGTCAATATAGGTCTGACTGTAATTATAGGAAACAACACTGTCAATAAGTGTCGCTTTATATCTTGTACCGCCGTTGGCAAGTGTACAGGTATAGGATGCCAGTTGAAGCGGAGTAAATGCATTTAGCTGTCCTATTGCGACCTGAATGGTGTTACCGCTATCCCCTTCAAATTTAGTGAGTATACCAGAACTGTCGTTAACTTCGACACCCGTTTTTACACCGAGACCGAAGTTTTCGTAATACTCTGTCAGGGTTTTGATACCTGTTCTGCGGCCGAGTTCAAAGAAGAAATAGTTACAAGAACGGGCTAAGGCATCTTTAAGCCCCATACTGCCGTGATAATGCATACAGTTGGGCTTAAAATCACTGAAATAGTCATATGTCTGTTTGCAGAAAATTTCTTCGCCGTAATTGTATTTATTTTTTTCCATAGCCGCCAATGCCACGAGCGGTTTTATGGTAGAACCTATCGGATAAACACCCTGAAATGCGCGGTCAAGAAGCGGTTTGTTTTTATCACTTAATAGTTGGTTATAGTTTTGCGACATGGTTGCCATATCATAACTCGGATAATTTGCAGAAGTCAGTACCGCGCCCGAATCTATATCCATAACGACCACCGCGCCGCCCGATACGGCAGAATTTCCACTGTTTTTAAGGTTTTCTATAGAATCTTTAAGAACCTTCTGGGTAACGCTCTGTAAAGATTTATCTATTGTCAGCATAACGGTTTTGCCGGGAACGGGCTCTTTGGTTACCTTTGTGGAAACCACATTACCGTTTGCATCGAAATAGTACATCATTTCGCCATCGGTACCGCGAAGATGTTCTTCGGCATAGAGTTCAATACCGCTTTTTCCGACCTTATCATTATAAGAATACCCCTTTTCTCTGTATTCTTCCCATTCTTCTTCATATATAGGACCGGTCGTTCCTATAAGATGGGGCATTAAGTCGGATGACGGATAGTGTCTGTATGGCGTGACTTCTACCGAAACACCGCGAAGATGCATATTATTCTCCGAAATTACGAGCATCAGTTCGCTATTTATATCTTCTGCAAAGGTGTAGGGCGCAGATACCGAAAATGCCGCTTTATCCATAGAATAACGTACACCCATTATTTTTCGTTGCATATCTATGTCGAAACCGCCGAGTGAATATTTTTCGGCAAGTCTTGTAAAACATTGTTCTGCGGTGGCATAGTCTGCAACGTTTAAAAACTTGCGTAGTTTTGCCGCGCCGCTGTCATCGGTAAAGCCGTAAGGAGCGGTTTTTAAAAGCGGAAGTTTGTCTATATATTCGGCGCCGTGTTTTTCGCACAAAAGGATTAACTGTTCTATCAGTTCATTAAGCGTCGCACGGTCGGTATACGCGCTATTGAAAACTATATCAAAACCATCTCGGTTTACCGCTATCTGTCGGCCGTTTTTGTCAAGTATCTCGCCACGTGCGGCAGGAATTGAAACCTTTACTTCGGTAAGCCCCGAATATTTAGCGGCGAAACCCGATTTATCTATTACCTGAAGCGAAAAAACGCGCACCGAATAGATGGCAATAATAATTGCCAGAATTACAGCCATAACGGTAATATAAGGTTGTTTTTCTTTGCGGAACGCCATTTTTTCACCTGCTTTCAGTTGCTAAATTTTTTTAATTAGTTTTCCAAGAAAAAAGAAGGGGATTATAAAAAGTCCCGAATAGATTGCGCTTGGCAAGGAGTGGAGCAGAAGATACTCGAGTCCTTGAAAC
>JAZNUZ010000231.1:0-8404 GCA_045592605.1 Acutalibacteraceae bacterium | reverse complement strand
ATTATCGGTTGCGGTGCATATCTTATCGGAAGCACTTCGAGACTCATTCTCGGTGGACAGTTACCCGACGGCGGAATTGATTCTGTTATTCCGACTTTACTTATCAAGGTACTCTCAAGCAGTACATTTGGTCTTGCATTGTTGGCTTTAATTATGATTCTTTTGCTCTCGGCATCAATGTCAACGCTACAATCTGTTGTACTGACATCGGCATCCGCCGTGGCCGTTGACCTTATTCCATCGGTCCGCAAATCTGACACTAAACCCGAAACCAAAGTATTACTTTCGAGAATTTTCTGTCTTATTTTTGTTGCTTGTTCATTTATATTTGCTACACAGAATATTCCGATTATTGTTAACCTTATGTCATTCTCTTGGGGTATTGTTTCGGGTTGCTTTATAGGGCCGTACATCTGGGGACTATTTTCAAAAAGAATCACAAAAATCGGTGCATTTTCGGGAATGTTGGCCGGACTTCTTACCGTCGGCATTGCCACACTTATAATATCTCTGAATTCAGGATTTTCTGCAGCGGCGGCTAAATCTCCGGAAATGGGGGTTGCGGCTATGGCAGTATCTATAATCGTTGTACCTTTAGTATCACTGATTACTAAAAACAAAGATACCAACCGTATAAATAAAATTTTTGAGTGTTACAACAAAGATTAGTATTAAGAAAGGACAGATACCTATGGCACAGAATTACTACCAAAAAGAAATTGAAACTATGCCGACTGAAGAAATGAAAAAACTTCAGTCCGAAAAACTTATCAAGCAGGTAAAACACGTTTATGAAAACGTACCCTATTACCGTAATCTTATGGATGAAAAAGGTATTACACCAAACGATATTAACGGAATTGATGACCTTCATAAACTCCCCTTTCTTTCAAAGGCCGATTTGCGTGATGCCTACCCCTACGGACTTCTTGCCAAACCGCTTAACGAGTGTGTACGCATACACTCGACTTCCGGTACAACAGGCCGCAGAGTCGTTGCTTTCTACACCCAGAACGATATTGATTTATGGGAAGACTGTTGCGCCCGTTCAATAGTTGCCGTTGGCGGCACCAAAGATGATGTTTGCCAGGTTGCATACGGTTACGGTCTCTTTACAGGTGGTGCCGGTCTTAACGGCGGCTCACACAAAGTAGGGTGTCTGACACTCCCTATGTCATCAGGTAACACGGAACGACAGATTCAGTTTATGAACGACCTTGGCGCCACTATTATTTGTTGTACTCCGTCATACGCAGCATATATCGGCGAAACACTTAAAGAACAAGGATATAAACCGGAAGATATTCCGCTTAGAGCGGGTATTTTTGGTGCAGAACCCTGGACCGAAGAAATGCGCCACAGTATTGAAGAAACCCTTGGTATCAAGGCTTATGATATTTACGGTCTAACCGAAACATCAGGTCCCGGCGTTGCTTTTGAATGTTCAGAACAGTCGGGTATGCACGTAAACGAAGACCACTTCTTTGCAGAAATAATAGACCCGGATACAGGTGAAGTTCTACCCTTGGGTGAAAAGGGCGAACTTGTATTTACATCACTCGATAAAGAAGCATTCCCCCTGCTTCGTTACCGTACACGCGATATTTGTGTACTCTCCAGAGAAAAATGTTCTTGTGGCCGTACACTTATTAAAATGGCGAAACCGATGGGCAGGACAGATGATATGCTTATTATCCGCGGTGTAAATGTATTCCCGAGCCAGATTGAAACTGTACTTATAAACGAAGGCTATCAGCCCAACTATCAGATTGTTATCGACCGCGTTAACAACAACGATACCTTTGAAGTAAATGTTGAAATGACACCTGAAAAATTCACAGATAAAGTAAGTGAAATTCTTTCAATGGAAAAATCTCTTGCCAACGCAATGAAAACTATGCTTGGAATTAACCCGGCCGTTCACCTTGTGGCACCTAAGGTTATTGCCCGTAGTGAAGGCAAGGCTGTCCGTGTTGTTGACAAAAGAAAACTTATATAGTTTCAGAAAGGAGTTTTTATAATGGCAATCAAACAATTAACAGTATTTGTTGAAAACAGACAAGGTGCACTTGTTTCTATTACCGATACACTCGCAAAACACGATATAAATATAAGAGCTCTATCTATTGCAGAAACCGAAGAATTCGGTATACTCCGCCTTATTGTAAACGATGAAGCTACCGCAGAAAAAATACTTAATGATGCCGGTTATCTTATAAAAGTTACAAATGTTGTCGGAGTTAAAATCGGCGATGCTCCTGGTAAACTTTCAGAAGCGCTCGGTGTTCTTGACAGAACGGGTATTAATATGGAATATCTGTACGCTTTTATGTCACGTACCGAAAAACACGCGTATGTAGTACTGAGAGTTGAAGATAACGAAATAGCCGAAGCGGCACTTGAAAATGCAGGGTTCCATATTATAACAAATGCCGATGTTAACAAACTTTAATATACCACATAAAAAAAGACAAGGTTTTCACCTTGTCTTTTTTATTATCCATTAGTCTTTTGCATATCTTTTTTACGGATTTCAACGCGTCTTACCTTACCGCTTATGGTCTTTGGAAGTTCATCCACAAACTCAACAATTCTCGGATACTTATAAGGCGCTGTATGGGTCTTGACATATTCCTGGATTTCTTTCTTAAGTTCATCTGTACCCATAGTTCCTTTTGTAAGAACTATAGTTGCCTTAACAATCTGACCACGCACTTCATCGGGTACAGGTGTTATAGCACACTCGAGAACATAGGGCAACTCCATAATTACGCTTTCAATCTCAAACGGTCCTATACGGTAACCCGAAGACTTGATTACATCATCAATGCGGCCTACATACCAGAGATATCCGTCTTCATCCATTGTTGCCTGGTCGCCCGTATGATAATATCCATCATACCATACTTCTTTGGTTTTTTCTTCATCGAGATAATAACCGATAAACAAGCCACACGGTACTTTTTCCTTTGTGCAAATACAGATTTCACCCGCATCTCCCGTTTTGCATTCATTACCATCGGGGTCTAATATAACAACATCGTACAAAGGACTCGGTTTACCCATTGAACCTAATTTAGAAGTTGAACCCACAAAGTTTGCTACCGACAATGTAGTTTCGGTCTGACCGAAACCTTCCATAATTGTAAGTCCGGTTGCCTTTTTAAATTGATTGGAAACTTCAGGGTTAAGTGCTTCACCCGCCGTAGTCGCATACTTTATTGAAGAAAGGTCATACTTTGACAAATCCTCCTTAATAAAGAAGCGGTACATCGTGGGTGGCGCACAGAAGGTTGTAATATTATATTTTTTAAAGAGTGGCAAAATATCATCCGAATGGAACCTATCAAAATCATAGGTGAATATTGCCGCTTCACATAACCACTGACCGTAAAGTTTTCCCCAGAGTGCTTTACCCCAACCCGTATCGGAGATTGTGAAGTGAAGTCCGTTAGGGTCTACATTATGCCAATGTCTCGCGGTTGGATAATGACCGAGCGCATATTTATACGAGTGTGTAGCAATACGCGGATAACCTGTTGTTCCCGAAGTAAACAACATAAGCATCGGCTCATCACCGCAAGGAGAATTTTCATTGCGGTAGTAATGGGTACTGAAACGCTCCATTTCTACATTAAAATCGTTCCAACCATCTTTTTTACCACCGACTAACACCTTTATCATTCCGGGGAACTGTTTGGCAGCCTTTTCGGCTTCATTTGATACTTCGCCATCGGCCGTACAAACAATAGCCTTAACACATGCGGCTTTATATCTATACTCAAAATCGTGTTCTACAAGTTGATTTGTCGCAGGTATTGCAATAGCACCGATTTTATGAAGTGCCAACATACAGAACCAGAACTGATAGTGGCGTTTGAGCACAAGCATTACTGTATCGCCTTTTTTAATTCCAAGGGACTCGAAATAGTTGGCAGTCTTTGCAGAGTATTTTTTCATATCCGCAAATGTGAACCTACGCTCACTCTTATCGTTTGCAACCCACATCATAGCCAATTTGTCAGGTGACTTCTGAGCTAAGGCATCAACACAATCAAATGCGAAGTTGAATTTATCTTCATTTTTAAATGAAATTGCATTAAATACGCCTTGTTCATCATAACCCGACTCTACAAACTTATCGGCAACTGTTTCTGAAACTTTTTCCTTTTTAGCAATCTTCGCCGCGATAAAAGGTGCTTCGGGATACTCTTCACTAACCTGTCCATCCTGCGGATTAAGGACTACGGCGTGAAATTCACAACCGCCTTCGCTTACGGCTATCATACCGTGCGGAATAAGACTGTTGTAGAAGATAGAGTCTCCTTCGTTGAGAACATCAACGTGATTTCCTACCTGAACTTTAAGTGAGCCTTTAACGATAACATCGAATTCCTGACCGTTATGAGAATTAAGCTTTATAGGCGCATTTTGTTCTTCAGCTAAATACGGGAATTTAACAAGGAACGGCTCAGCCAACTTATCCTTGAATTTCGGTGCCAAGTTGTTGTAAACAACACCCTGTTTCTTTACAATCTTAAGTCCTTCGCCCTTACGGGTAATTGCAAATGAAGTAAGTGTTGTACTTGTTCCTTCAAGAATATCAACAACTTCAACACCACAGGCTTTAGCACACTTATAAATAAACGTAAAGCTAAAATCAGTTTCGCCTTGTTCCAAAACCTTATAATCTTCAACCGACACACCTGTAAGTTTTGCAAGTTCTTCGGGTGAATATCCTTTTGCTTCGCGCAGGTCTTTAATTCTACCTGCAACTTCTTTTAAATTGTAATCCATTTTTGCTCCTTTCATTTACGCCGCTGCCTTTTTGCAGCTGTTTCACGGCTTTGAATAAAACAAAAAACCCGTCTCAAATAACTTTGAGACGAGCCAATTAAACCCGCGGTACCACTCAAATTGCGAAATAAAAATTCCGCCACTTTCCAGACTCTAACAAGTCTTTTGCCTTTACGCAGCAATACGGAAGGAGTCTACTAACTTTCGTTTTCGGTCCTTCGACTCAGAAGTGATGGGTCATAAGGAAAACACAACCATTGGCTTGCAGCAACCGCCAACTCTCTGTAGGATATGAAATCCAACCGTCTTCATCATAGTCGTTCTTTGTGATATTCAAATTTTAATATATTATACTCACCTTTTTTTACATTGTCAATAGTTTTTTTAATTTTTTTGAATATACCAATTAAGCCGACACATAATACCTAAAAAGGAGAATTATTTATGATAGAAAGCGATACAATTAAACTTCTTCGCGAATGCGATGCGGGTATAAAAATGGGTGTTAAATCTATAGATGATGTTTTAGACCGAGTGGAAAACGATGACCTGAAACAGTTACTGAATGCTTGTAAAGATGAGCACGAAAAACTCGACTGCGAACTTCAGAGTCTGCTCGAAAAATACGGGGATGAAGGTAAAGACCCTAACTTTATGGCAGAAAAAATGGCTAAAATGAAGACCGAAGTAAAACTGCAGATGCACGAAGATGACAACACAATAGCCGACCTTATGACCGATGGATGCAATATGGGTGTTAAATCTCTTAACAAATATTTAAACAAGTATGCAGCCGCCGATGAAGTGTCAAAAGACATTACCAAGCGCCTTATAAACCTTGAAGGGCAATTAGCACTTGATATGCGTAAGTTTCTGTAAAAGAAAAAGTCCTGAATTTCAGGACTTTTTTGTTTTTAACTTAATAAAATTGATAAATATAAATACAAGGACTATGATACCAAAATATCCGAAGAGCGGATATACAGTTCCTATAAGTCTATCAAAACCGAACAAACTTGCGAAATACGAAAGCGCCGACAGTAAAAATATTGCCAAAACTTTTTGCTTATTCGTTAAGTCGAATTTAAGCATCACGTAGTTTCCGAGTGATACAAGGCTTGTAAGAGCCGTACCGAACATTCCGCCGAAAAGCAGTACCGCATATATCAGCGCCGCACCTTTATTAACCTGACAAAACGCGGTAAACATAGGTAACTCGGTGTTTTTAGCTCCCGATACACAAAATACCGAAAACAAAATAGCTATTGCTATAAAAATCAACAGAACCGTACCGAAAATCACACCGTAAATGTATGTGTTTTTATTTTTTTGCCTTGTTGCGAGTGGCGATATTACACCGACCGATGAAAAAATACTATATGAAAGATAGGTAATAGCTGCGAAGAACCAGTTGCCCAACAATTCATTAACATAAAAATCCTTTCCTAAAGGCAATGTGGGAAACGAATTTTTTGATATGAGAACGACTGCGGCAATAACGGCAAACAGACAAATTAAGGGTACAAGCAGAGAAAAGAATTTTGATAATCCGCCAAAACCCGTACAGGCAACAAGAGCCAAAACGCCGCAAAAAACTATTCCTGTAATATAAGGCTTTATTTTCAGCGCATCAAAAATCAACTGTATTGCCCCTGCCACCATTATAACTATAATGGCAAAAACAAGAATCGCCTGTAAAACACCAAAAAAATAAGAAATTATTTTGTTGCGATGCGGAAACACTACATCTTCAAACTTTTCGGCACCTGTTTCTTTAGATATGTATATAATCATAATTCCGAAAAAACCAATAAGTAAAACCGATAAAAATAACCCTATTATACCGAATACTCCGAAATCACCGAAAAATTGCATAAGTTCGTTGCCCGAGAGATATCCCGCTCCCAGAAAACAACCTGCAAATATAAAACCTAATGATAAAAAATTAATTTTATTCACCAAATATCCCCTATTTCAAAAACTCTGCGAGAATGCAGAGCTTTTTCTTCTTAACCTATATGTATGCAAATTTTTTAAATTTAGATACTCTTAATTTTCTCGAAGAATTTTTTCAAGCGCTTTGTAATCGGGAATATACTGCTTTACAAGTTTGTAAAACTCTACTCCGTGATTATGATGTTTTAGGTGTGCTAATTCGTGCACAACAACATAGTCTATAGCATTTTTTGGATACAACATAAGCCGGTAGGAAAAACATATATTGCCTTTTGTGTTACAACTGCCAAATCTCTTCTCGGCAGAAGTGATTTTTACATTGGTCGGTGTCAGTCCCATAAGAGAAGAAAAATATTCTACCCTGTCAGGCAAATATACCTTTGCCTGACATTTTAATTCGGTTATATCTTCGGCGGTTAAATTTTTGGTTTTTGCCGCTTTTTGCCGCCTAAAAACAATCTGTTTTTCTATCCAACCACTATGTGCCGACACGAAGTTTTCTATTGTTTTTTTACTTATAAATAGCGGCGCTCTGACTTCGATAGAGCCGTCCGCCAAAACCGCTAAACACATAGTTTTTCTTCTTGCGCGGATTAAATTATATTTATACATTTATTTTCTTATCACCCGATATATTAAACTGTTTTTACTACACTCGGATTTACCAAATTTATATGCAGATAATACTTTTTCATTTACTACTGCAAAATCGTTTACTGTACTCGAATATATTTCAGCAATTTTTTCGCCTTTTTGTACTTTGTCTCCAGTCTTTTTAAAGAGAGTTATTCCCGCGGTAAAATCAATTTCATCTTCCTTTTTGGTACGACCCGCACCTAAAAGTACCGCCGCTGTACCGAGAGTTTCAGCATCCATCGATTCAATATAACCATCTGTTTCGGCTTTAACCACCGCTTTAAATTGTGGTACTGCAAAACCATCCAAATTATCAAAAAGCGATGTATCCCCGCCCTGTGCGGCTATCCATTCGGTAAATTTATCGTATGCCGTGCCGTTTTGTAAAACTTCTTTTACCTGTTGCCCAGCAAACTCTAAATCCCAGCCGTTACAAAGGCTCAACATATTTGAAGCAAGACAGATTGACACTTCTTTTAAGTCATCCGGACCGCCGCCCTTTAATACTCTCACCGCTTCCTTTACTTCTGCGGCGTTACCTATAGCAAAACCGAGCGGCACCGACATATCTGTAATTATTGCGCTAACCTTTTTTCCGCATCCGTAACCTATATCCACCATTTGTACTGCCAGTTCTATTGCTTCTTCTTCGGTTTTCATAAACGCGCCCGAACCCACCTTTACATCTAAAACAATGGAATCGGTTCCACCGGCTAACTTTTTACTCATAATGCTTGATGCTATAAGCGGTATACTGTTAACCGTCGCGGTAACATCGCGAAGCGCATACAGGCGCTTATCGGCGGGTGCTAATTCTCCGCTTTGGCCTACTACTGCAATACCGATGTTCTTTACCTGCCGTGTGAACTCGTGTGGCGTGAGAGTTGTTCTATATCCGCTAATAGATTCAAGCTTATCTACAGTACCACCTGTGTGACCGAGTCCCCTACCCGACATTTTTGCAACATAACCGCCAAGAGCCGCTACAACGGGCGCTACAATAAGGGTAGTCTTA
>JAZNUZ010000230.1:0-2182 GCA_045592605.1 Acutalibacteraceae bacterium | reverse complement strand
GTATCATATTCGTGTGTTGGGAAAATCTTTTTCCATCGCTTAATCAAACTCGGTGGTACGGGTTGAGCGCCGATATGCATCAGTCTCCAATTATTCAGGCGATATTCATCCAATTTAATTTTTCCGCTTTCTATACTATCGAGTATATCTTGTGCCCACGGCACCAAGAGCCAAACGATAGTCGCTTTTTCTTCGGATGCGCACTGTAATATCCATTCGGGGCTGACTCCACGAAGCAACACTGCGCGTGAGCCAGAAACCAGACTGCCAAACCAATGCATTTTAGCACCCGTATGGTAAAGCGGCGGTATGCATAAAAAGACATCTTCTCTACCTTGAGAGTGGTGAGCCTGTTCTGTGAGACAGGAATGCACAAGCGCTTTATGAGAATGCAGAATCGCTTTTGGGAAACCTGTTGTACCCGAAGAAAAATAGATAGCCGCATTATCTTCATCATTGATTTCAATCGGTGGTACCGTGCCCGAACAATGATAAATCATCTGAGTGTAGTTATCGGCAAAATTGGGTGTTTCATCAGGGTTACCAACAAAGAAATAGTGCTCTATATACTCCATTTTTTCTCTCACTGCAACTATTCGCTCGGTGAATTCAGGACCGAAAACCATCATTTTACAGTCAGCAAGATTAGCACAATACTCAATTTCATTTGAGTCGTATCTATAGTTCATTGGCACAACAATGGCGCCGGTTTTTAGTATACCGAAATATATTGGCAGCCATTCAATACAGTTCATCAAGAGAATTGCAACCTTATCCCCCTTTTTAATGCCACGGGTAAATAATAGGTTCGCAAAACGGTTTGCTGATAAATCGAACTGGCGCCAGGTAATTTCTCTTCGGTACTCTTCTCCTGCTGCAGTTTCTATAAGATTAAATTCGCGCCAAGTAACATTTCTTTCAGGCTGATTCTGGGGTGTTATTTCCACAATAGCCTTTTCATTTGGGTACAACCGCGAATTCTTTTCCAGAAAATCAGTAATAGGCATTTTAAAATCCCTTTCAAAAATTAGTAATTACTAATTATTTTAACATACTATATATCTTTTTTCAACAAATAATATCAAAAAAACATAACAAAGAATAGAAAGATGCAGTCATTTAAAACTGCATCTTTTACGATTAATATTATTTGTTTTTAAGAACTAATTTTTTCAACAATAAAATAATGAAATGTAACGATAATCCGACAGCTATAGCAACCACCAAATCGAATATTATAGTAAGTGAGAATGTCAAAATCATTATTAAAATATCTGTTTTGGGGTAAGTTTTTGCTATATGTAAAAATTCTCGCCACTCACTCATATTATACGCCACCACAAATAGAATAGCCGCAATAGTTGGCATTGGAATAAGAGATGCTAAAGGCATAATAAAAAGGACAACAAGTAATAAAACCAGCGCGTGTACCATACCTGCCACAGGGGTTCTGCCACCGTTTTTTGCATTTGCCGCAGTTCTTGCGATAGCGCCGGTTGCGGGTATACCACCAAACAAGACAGATGCCATATTACCTACACCCTGCGCTACTAATTCTGCATTTGGATTATGCTTGGAATTAACCATACCATCTGCCACAACACAAGAAAGCAACGATTCAATAGCTGCCAAAACTGCGATTGTTACGGCATCGGGGAAAACAGATATAAAATCATTTACACCTAAATTAAAATCGTTCAAAACAAATTTAGGAAACCCTGACGGTATGTTATATAGTTCCCCGATAGTATAAACACCACCATTTAGCCACGGTATAAATTTCACTAACAGAGCGCTGACAATTACTGCAATTAATGATGGCGGTACTTTCTTTTCGAATTTAGGATAGATAATAAGTATTGCGAGTGAGATTACACCGACTATGAGCGATGCAACACTTGCTGTCGAAAAGAAGTGTATGTTGGCTTCGATTTTTTCTAATGCTTCTACGGGTTTTATCCCACCCGCATAAGTAATTCCGAAAAAGTCCTTAATCTGACCGATTAAAATTGTAACGGCAATGCCGGCGGTGAATCCTATAGTAATTGTTTTGGGTACAAATCTGATTAATGAGCCTAATTTTAATACACCCATAAGTATTAAAATCAACCCTGCAAGAATTGTAGCCGCGAATAAACCTTTCATTCCGCGCGACACAACAATACCTGCCACGACCGTCGCA
>JAZNUZ010000229.1:0-6012 GCA_045592605.1 Acutalibacteraceae bacterium | reverse complement strand
CATCACTCGCATTATAATAAAGCGTTACAGCGTGAGATTTTATTGTAATACCGCGTTCGCGCTCTAAATCCATACTGTCAAGGATTTGTTCTTCCATTTCCCTGCTTGATACCGAGCTTGTTTTTTCAAGCAAACGGTCGGCAAGTGTGGATTTACCGTGATCAATATGAGCGATTATGCAAAAGTTTCTTATATTTTCTATTGGATAAGACACTGTTTTCTCCTGTTTCTTTAATATTTTACATACACACCTATTAAAACATATTTTGCAATCGATGTCAACATTTCGCCCCGCCTATATACAAGTATTTTTTGTTATACTTGTTTTTTTAATAATAAGTTGTTATAATATTTAAAAGCAATAATATTCAGAAAGGGTTTCACGTGATTTATGAAGGACGGATTTATAAAATGTGCTGCGGCAAATATAAAAACTGTTGTTGCAGATACTTCTTACAACTTTGCAAGTATCACCGAACAGATTATAAAGGCGGATGAGCAAAAGGTTAACTTGCTTGTTCTTCCTGAACTTTGTATTACCGGTTACAGTTGCGGAGATTTGTTTTTGTCTGACACACTTATTAATAACGCGGCAGACACCCTTTTGAAAATAGCAGATTTCACTACCGATAAATACCCTGCCGTAGTAGTCGGACTTCCCGTTCGCTATCAGAACAGGTTATATAACTGTGCCGCAGTTATATACGGCGGAGAAATTTTAGGTCTCGTTCCTAAGACCGATTTAAAAAATTCGGGTGAGCATTATGAAAAAAGGTATTTTGCCGCCGCCACCGATTTAAGTGATACCTACAACTGTGTTAATTTAGGCGGAGAAATTATTCCGCTAAATGAAAAAGTAGTATTTGCATCAAGCGAGTGTCACGAGTTTCGTTTTGGCGTAACGGTCGGGGATAATTTACTGGCTGTTGACTCACAAATACAACCGCTTTGCGCATCGGGTGCTAATATTATTGTCAACTGTGCCGCTTCCGCCGGCAGCGCCGGAAAAGGTAAAAAGCGCCTAAATGCTATAAAGGTTATAAGCGAAAAATTAAAATGCGGATATATTTTTAGCAACGCATCAACCGATGAGTCAACAACCGACTCTGTTTTTGATGGTCAACTGGTTATTGCCGAAAGCGGCAGTGTTATAGCAGAGAATATTCCGCTTAGCGAAAACCGTTTTGTTATGAGCGAAATTGATGTTAATATGATTGGCAAGTTAAGAACTGCCGACACAAGCTTTTCGCCAAAGACTGCCGAAGGTTTTAATGACATTTTGTTTTCGCAACCAATAAACCACACAGTTATCACCAAAAAAATAGCCAAAAATCCATTTATTTCGGATAACAAAAAACAAGCCGATGATATGGCGCAAGAAGCGCTCATTATGCAGTCCTACGCGCTTAAAAAGCGTTTCGAGCACTCACACGCTAAAACTATGGTTATAGGTATTTCGGGCGGCCTTGACAGTTGTTTGGCTCTGCTCTCGGCGGTGAACTGTGCCGACCTTATGAATATTGACAGACAGAGAATTATAGCCGTTACTATGCCTTGTTTCGGCACAACAAAACGCACTCGTTCAAATGCCGAACTTTTGTGTGAAGCTCTCGGTGTCACCTTTAAAACAGTGGATATCACAAATGCCGTAAACACCCATTTTTCTGATATAGGTCAAAAGACCGACTGCCACGATGTAACTTATGAAAACGCACAGGCACGTGAACGCACACAGGTGCTTATGGATATTGCAAATATGGAAAATGGTCTTGTAATCGGTACGGGGGATTTATCAGAACTTGCTCTCGGCTGGGCAACATACAACGGTGACCATATGTCTATGTACGGTGTTAATGCCGCAATTCCGAAAACAGTGGTACGTTATCTTGTAAAATACACGGCACAGAATTCCTGTGATACACTAAAAAACATTTTACTCGATATAATTGATACACCCGTATCCCCCGAATTATTACCGGGTGATGAAAACGGTGACATAAAACAGATAACCGAAGATGTTGTAGGTCCGTATGAGTTACACGATTTCTTTATTTATCACACTCTGCGGTTTGGTTTCTCCCCTGCCAAAATTTTCCGATTGGCATCTCACGCTTTTGCGGGTGAGTATGATGACGGTACCATACTTAAGTGGCTCAAAACATTTGTAAGGCGTTTCTTTGTATCCCAATTCAAGCGTTCTTGTTTGCCCGATGGTGTAAAAATTTACGATGTTTCACTGTCTCCCAGAAGTGACTGGCGTATGCCAAGCGATGCTTCGGCAAAAATTTGGCTTGATGAACTCGACTCGGTAGAGTTTTAATATGTAAGAATAAATTAAAAATCCCTTCGCAAAATATATGCGGAGGGATTTTTTTGAAGAGAAATAAAGATAAAGGCAACTCGGAGCCTATGGATTTATATCCGAGCGCCAGGGGGTTTTTAGGACAACCGCAAAACGTTACCGAACAAATAAACAAATACGGCACCTATAATATACAACCCACGAACGACAGTGACAATTCATTTCCTAAAATTGCGCAAGGGTTGGCAAGACCTACTGCAAGACAAAAAATGAAAAAAGAAAAAGAAAAATCCCGAGATATTTTTTAATATCTCGGGTGTTTTTTATAGAAGAACTACGCCCTTTTCTTTGCACTCTTTTACCATTTCTTCGGGCCAGATGGTAGACTGCACTTCGCCTATATGCGCCTTTCTTAAAAAGAGCATACACATTCTCGACTGACCTATACCGCCGCCGATTGTATACGGCAACTCACCATCAAGCAAAGCTTTATGGAAAAACAGTTCGCGGCGTTCAGGACAACCAGCAATTTCGAGTTGTCTGATTAATGCTTCTTCATCTACACGGATACCCATACTTGAGAGTTCAAGCGCGGTATCAAGCACAGGGTTATATACCATTATATCGCCATTAAGTGTCCAGTCATCATAGTCGGGCGCTCTGCCATCGTGCGCCTTGCCCGATTTAAGTGCACCGCCTATCTGCATAATGAAAACCGAGCCCTTTTCTCTGACAATTCTGTCTTCGCGCTCTTTGGCAGTGAGTGTCGGATACATATCTTCGAGTTCTTGTGTAGTTACAAAATGAATTTCATCAGACAGTGTTTTTTCGATGAAATTATACTCGGCAGCTATGTAGTCTTCGGTTTCTTTCAAGGCTTCGTAAATCTTCTTTACGGTTGCCCTTAATGTTTCCATATTGCGCTGTTGTTTACTGATAACCTGTTCCCAATCCCACTGGTCAACAAGAACCGAATGTATATTGTCAAGGTCTTCATCCCTACGGATTGCATTCATATCGGTATACAGTCCTTCGCCAAGCGAAAAACCGTGGCGCTTTAATGAAAAGCGCTTCCACTTCGCGAGTGAATGTACTATTTCTACATCAAAGCCGCCATCCTTAATATCAAAACTAACAGGGCGTTCAACACCGTTAAGCGTATCATTAAGTCCGCTCGAACACTTAACAAAAAGCGGAGCAGAAACACGCGTGAGATTAAGTTTTGCAGCCAAGGAACGCTCAAAAAAGTCCTTAACCTGTTTTATGGCAACCTCTGTTGAGCGTATATCCAATAAAGATTTATATCCCTTTGGGATAACTAAACGTTTCATTTAAAACACCTTAATAGTAATAGTTGGAATTTGTAGGTTGATAAACCTTATCTACCTTGAACTGTTTTGTAGATTTTTCATTTTCTACCGCAGTTACAGTCTTGGCTTTTTCTTCGATTTTTTTCATATACTCGTCGCCCTTCATATCGGTGATGGCAACATCTTTTATGGTTTCAAGATTAGTGTTTTTCTCACCTAAAATTTCACCCTTGTATATGAGTATCATATATTTATATCCGCTGACAGTAGTGTCATCAGTAACTATTTTGAAGGAATTTTCTTCCATATCCTTTACCTTATCGAAATAGTCACTCGCGTACGAAGTATCCTTATTTCCCCACACAATCGCCTGAGTATTGCTGAAGGAATCTTTATCTTTTTCATCTTCTTTGTATTCAGTACCCTTAACTTCGGCCTGAATTTTTGCAAAGCTTTCGCCTTTTTTAACGCGATCGATATACTCGTTAAATTTCTTCTCCTGCTCTGCTTTTTTGGTATCATCCATATTTGTGATATCAACATCCACTGCATTTACATATGCGTAGTTATCTTTGATGTATTTATTAAGAACATCATCCTTAACTTCTTCAGGGCCGTTTTTACCGTAAAGGAAATCGAAATAGAGCCCGTTATACTGCTCATATGCGCAGAACAATTTATAACTTTCAACACCTATGCCGTTTTTCTGGAAATACTCCGCATTTGCAGTCCATTCCTGTTCAGCGTTTACCTTTGCGCTTTCGAGTTGTTCAGCAGTATTAACGGTATTCTGTTCGCAAAACTGTTTTGCGGCCACCATTTCTTTGATTATTTCTATTGCCTGTGTCTTAACCCACTGGGAATAAGAAACACCGTCAATCGTTTTAGTATGCAAAACCTTATCACTTACAGAAGTTGAGCTTGATTCAGAATATATCCTATTACGTGCTTGTGTATCAGCCGACAAAAAAGCACAGGCATAGAAGCCCGAAGAAAACTCTTCGCCGCCTACGGTTACTGCCAATTCGCCAGGCTTATGACAACCCGCAAAGCTTAATACAAGGCAAATGCAGATTACTAATGCCGATATCCTTTTAAATATATTTTTCATTAACTTTTCCTCCAAGAATGTTTCTTTTAATCATACATTACAAGTATATACCAGAAAACAATAAAAGTCTATATTTTTTTGTAAATTTTAAAGAGCTGCCGCTATTTCATATATAAGCGACTGACTGTTTTGCCCCGGCTTTTGTTTTATGGTGTAATACGGCTTATCATTAGCGCTCAGTACCGCCCTTTCCCCGAAAGCCGAATTGAGTTTTGCAATCTGACTTTCATTAACCGCATTTACCTTTAAGACAATAGCATTTCTATCGTTCACTATTTCATAAATTCCAATGCGCGCCGCTTTATTTCTGAGAAGAGCTATATCTATAAGTCCCATAACTGCTTTGGGCGGCTCACCGAAACGGTCGCACAACTCATCTATGACATCACTTCTTGTATCATTGTCATATATCTTTGCTATGCGCTTGTAAATACCGAGTCTTGCGGGAAGAGATGGAATATACCGCTCGGGAATATGCGCCGACACATTAAGGTCAACCACACATTCATTGGTTTCTTCGGTGTTTATTCCCTTTTCTTCATTTATGGCTTCATTCAACAGTTTTATATACATATCATATCCAACCGCTTCCATATTGCCGTGTTGTTCGCCGCCGAGTATACTACCCGCTCCCCTTATTTCAAGGTCGCGCATTGCTATTTTAAATCCTGCGCCGAACTCGGTATAATCTCTTATGGCTTCAAGCCTTTTTTCCGCAACATCGGATAACTGCTTAAACGGTCTAAAACAGAAATAAGCATACGCGCGGCGCGGAGAACGCCCCACACGACCCCTTAACTGATGAAGTTGCGAGAGTCCGAAACGGTCGGCATCTTCAACTATAAGGGTGTTCACATTGGGTGCATCCACACCCGTTTCTATTATAGTTGTGCAAACGAGAATATCTATCTCATGCTCCAATAACTGTCCCCATACATCCGATAACTGTTCTTCGCTCATTTGTCCGTGGGCAACACCGATTTTCGCATCAGGAAGTTCTTCCTTTAACTTTGCGGCGCGACTGTAAATAGACTCTACCCTGTTGTGTAAATAATACACCTGCCCTGAACGCCTGAGTTCTTTTCTTATAGCATCAAGTATTATGCCTTCGTTCTGCTCCATCACAAAGGTCTGTATAGGCAAACGGTCGCCGGGTGCTTCTTCAATGCTCGACATATCGCGAAGTCCCGACATCGCCATATTAAGTGTTCGGGGAATAGGTGTGGCAGATAAGGTTAAAATATCGACCGAAGGGTACAGCTCAAGTCGGATCGTAGCCATGTCGTTCT
>JAZNUZ010000228.1:0-2065 GCA_045592605.1 Acutalibacteraceae bacterium | reverse complement strand
CAATGCTCCGCAGGCGGCAAAGGCGGCGCCTAAAAAATGAAACCTATGGGGCAAAGCGTTTTTTATAACATACATCGCGCCACCCGCCAGGGAACCGTCCGGCATACGCTCACGGTATCGCACCGAAAGCGCTATCTCGGCAAATTTTACTATCATACTGAAAACCGCGCAGACCCACATCCAGAAAACCGCGCCCGGTCCGCCAAGCGCTATTGCCCCCGCCACACCAACAATGTTGCCCGTGCCGAGTGTTCCCGCGAGCGCGCAGGATACCGATTGCCGCGGAGTTATCCCATCCCCTTGAGGTTTTGATAAAAGTATTTTTATGATATCGCGTGTGTGCCGCAGCTGAAAAAAGCGCGTGCGAAAGCTTAATATCACCCCACAAAAAAACAAGAGCAGTAAAAGCGGGGGTCCCCACACCGCGCGATTTACTGCCTCTAACCACTCTTTCACACCCGATCCCCGCCTTTTTAAGTGAAAAAATATATTTTTTAAAAAAAGTCTTGATTTTGCAAATCATTTGTGGTATTATACTATGGCGGTCAAAAACCGCAGAACATTTTAATATGTTTTTGCGCCGGTAGCTCAGCTGGATAGAGCGTCTGGCTACGGACCAGAAGGTCGGGAGTTCGAATCTTCTCCGGCGCGCCAAAACGAAAATCCTGTCGGCTTTTGTCGATGGGATTTTTCGTTTTGTATTATTCATTTTCCATTATTCAATATTCATCATTCATTCTACAGGATTTTCAATGAATATTGAATGATGAAATCGCTTCGCTGATGAATAATGAATAATTGATTTAAGCGGTTGTTTCTGCTATAATATTGTAAAAGGCGGTGTATTAAATGAAAGAAAATTTACTTATAGATAAATCTATTGCTTTTGCGTCAAGAATAGTGAAACTGCATCAGCATTTAATTAAAAACAAAAAAGAAACCGTAATTTCAAAACAAATAGTCCGTAGCGGTACAAGCATAGGTGCAAATATAAATGAAGCAAACTATGGTCAAAGTAAAGCGGATTTCATTTCTAAGATGCACATAGCCTTAAAGGAAACTGCCGAAACAGAATATTGGATTAAATTACTTTATATGTCTGAATATATCGACGATAAAATTAGTAGTTCCTTGCTTGATGACTGTTTGGAAATAAAGCGAATTTTAATTGCATCTATCAACACTGCAAAGGAGAACAACAAATGATTTTTGGACCCGCTTCAAAAGAAATGGTATGTGAATGGCGGAAAACGCATGCAAAATTTAAGGATAAACTGCACCCTAACCGAAAAAGCGGTAAAGAAGTATTAGAATATTTGCAAAATAAATATTTACTTAACGAAATTAATGAAGAGAAGGCTTTTAATGCTGTTTACGAAACGGTTTTAAACAACGAATTTCAAAAACAAAAACTACCTTTTGACTCACAACCAGAGCCAAAAACATTCATTTTAAAAAATGAGGGTAATGGAAAAACAATTTATGATAACCAAGAAGACATTTGGGAAAGCTGCCCTATTTTTATAGGTGTTGATTTAAGTTCGGGTTATGTGCAAGTAGAAGGTAGTTGCCTTTTATATGATGAAATCTTCGCTTTTCAAGGAATAGATGAATTCGATATAGAAAATTGCGTTAGAGTTGCAGAATACATAAATTGTATAAAAAATTTCAATTCAAAACTTTATAATGAAATATGCGAGGGTTTAAATCCATAACTCAAAAATTCAAATAGCATCAATTTTGTCAACCTTTTTAAAAATGCAACTTGCCAATTTGTTGGCGGGTTGCATTTTTATTTGCTTTCCCCCGACGGAGAATATGCGCCTTAATTGCTAATTGCTAATTGTTAATTGCTAATTGTTAATTTCACCTCTTCATCAAACTACAACACAACAGATAAACTGCCACGATAAACACCGATATGTTAACCCTTCCGCTCACCCACAGATAAACGCCGCACAAAAAACACAGCGCCGAAAATATTGCGGTTATTATGCGCACTATCCCTTCGGCGCGATTGATATCGGTAAAGCGGGCAAGCGCCAGAGTGAGCAGTGTGCCGCCG
>JAZNUZ010000227.1:0-12764 GCA_045592605.1 Acutalibacteraceae bacterium | reverse complement strand
CATTTTTGAGTGAAGGCGCTAAAAACGGGGTAAACGATGTAACGGTAACCAGTGCATACCGTTCCTACAGTTATCAGGATTATTTATTCAATCTTTACTGCGAACAAAATCAGCACAGTTTCGCAACCCGTGAAGAATGTGAAAAATATGTTCTCACCTTCTCTACAAAACCGGGCACGAGTGAACACCAGAGCGGACTTTGTGTGGATATGCACAATATCCCATCGGCTCAAGAATATTTTGCCGAAAAGCCAGAAGCCAAATGGTTAGCCGAAAACTGCTACCGCTTTGGTTTTATTCTCCGCTACCCCAAAGATAAAACCGAAATCACAAAAATCACATACGAGCCGTGGCACTTCCGTTTTGTAGGTAGAGATGCCGCAACAGAAATGCACGAACTCGGTCTTTGCCTTGAAGAATATATTACACTTAAAGCCGATGAAATAAGTAAAGTTACGCCCAATAAGTAGTTATTCTGTAGGCATTACCAAAACATATTTTTTCGGTCTCGGCGGCAGTAAAATGTGAGTTTAATATTTCGGGTATCAAAGAAAAACTTTCGGTACTTGTAAAAGCACCGACTTGTGACATACCGTCAAAATCCGAGCCCAAACTCACCGTGTCAATTCCCGCCACATTCTTTATGTGCTTGGCAGTTTTTACTATATCTTCCGCAGTGGTCTTATCGGTCCCATTCAAAAAGCGACCATAAAAATTTATTCCGACCACACCGCCTTTGTTGCCTATAATTCTCAGTTGAGAATCGTATAAATTCCTTTTATGGTAATATATTTTATTAGCGGCACTGTGCGATGCGATAATGGGTTTTTTACATATTCGCGACACATCGTAAAAACCGCCCATACTCAAGTGTGACACATCGGGAGTAATGCCGAGTGTGTCCATATATTCTGCCGCTTCGCGACCTTTCGGTTTTAGTCCGTTCAGATGTATGTTTTTATCATCACTGCACGGATACGCCAATTTATTCTCTTCATTCCAGGTAAGTGATGCTATCCGCACACCTTTTTGGTAAAGCGCATTTATTTCATCCAGGTTTCCCCTTGTGAAACCTATATTCTCTACAGTAAGAATAGCGCTTATTTTATCGTTCTCTACAATTTCGGCAGTGTTTTTCACCGCCGAAATTTCCTGTTTTGATGTGAGTTTTTTAAAACACTCATACTGATTATTAAAGCTCTCTTTTTCTTTGTCGGGTGGCACAAAAGCGGCAAAACATTGTGCCTTTACATTTCCTTTTTTTAAACCTTCGATGGTTTGTTCTATCGTTTTTTCGCCCTTTACAATAAGCGATAACGTATCACAATGTAAATCAAAAATACCCATATAATCCCCCAAAAAAATATTTATTTCCCTTGGTGATAATATGAACGAAAGGCTAGAAAAAATACAGGATTTTTTACCAAACGGCGCCGCAACACTTATTCTATCGAGTGCTAACTGCTTTTATTTAACAAACTTTTGGTGCGACAATGCGGTTGTTTTTATAACAAAGCAGTCGGCAGTATTTTTCACCGATTCAAGATACATAGAAAAAGCAAACGACACATCGGTGTTACCCGTAAAAAACATTACAGATTATATAAAACAGATAAACGAAATCTGCGAAAATGAAAAGATCGATAAAATATATACCGAAACTGATTTTTTAAGTGTTTCTCGCTTTAATTTTTTATCCAAAAATCTTAATGCGGCTTTGAGCGAAGAATCCGATATTGATGATTTTTTAGGGAAACTACGGACCGTAAAAACACCAAAAGAATTATCCCTTATAAAAGCCGCCCAAAAACTAACCGATGAAACATTCGATTTCATTTTGCCGCGCATTGAATCGGGTCGTACAGAGCGGGAAATTATGCTTGATATGGAGTTTTTTATGCGAAGAAACGGAAGCGAAGGCACCGCCTTTGATTTTATAGTGGTTTCGGGTAAAAATACTTCCTTGCCACACGGTGTACCAACCGAAAAACGCATAGAAAAAGGCGATTTCGTAACGATGGATTTTGGTGCCGTTGTCGGCGGATACCGAAGTGATATGACAAGAACGGTCGCTGTAGGTGAAATAAGCAATATGCAAAAAGCCGTTTATAACACCGTATTGAAGGCGCAAACGGCGGCTCTCTCAAAAATTACGGCGGGTGCAGTTTGCCGCGATATTGACAAGGTAGCCCGTGATATAATAGAAAAAGAATATTCGGGGTGTTTTGGCCACGGTCTTGGCCACTCGGTTGGTATAGAAATCCACGAAAGTCCTGCATTTAATACGCGGGAAACATCTCTTTTGCAGCCAAACTCCGTTATGACGGTTGAGCCCGGTATCTACCTTGAAGGCAAATTCGGCGTTCGAATAGAAGATATGGTTGTAGTAAAGGAAAATGGCTGTGAAAATATTACAAAAAGCGCAAAAGAACTTATCATTCTATAATTTTTAAAGGAGTGTTTTTATGAATATTGTTCAAATTATTATTCGTTGTGTTCTGGCGGTAATTATCGGTGCCGCAATAGGTACCGAACGAGCGCGTCACGGACGCGCGGCAGGTATGCGTACCCACATTCTTGTATGCATAGGCGCTGCAATGACCGCAATGACAGGCATTTATGTAAATCAGACCTTTGGCGGCGGAGATGTTTTGCGAATAGCCGCACAGGTAATATCCGGCATCGGTTTTTTGGGCGCCGGTATGATTATTCTTAAAAACGGAAATGTTATATCAGGTCTTACCACTGCGGCAGGTGTATGGACCACCGCCACTATAGGAATAGCTCTGGGCTACGGCTTCTATGCAGGGGCTTTAATTACCGCGGCATTATTCCTTATAGCCATAACCACATTTTCAAAACTCGAAAAAAACAAGAAGCATGATGTACAGATACTTTATTTTGAAATAAACGATATAAATTCTCTTAACCTAATTTTGAACGAATTACATAAAAAAATTTCCGAGCCTTTCAGTAAATCGGTAGGCCCTGCCAAAAGCGGTCTTTCGGGCCACGTAGGACTACACCTGATGCTTGATAACGCGATAGAATTAAATGCCGCCGAATTTTGCGAGATCGAAGGAATATCATTCGTAGTTGAAGAATAAAAAACACCCGATACGTTAGCGCGATACTCTCAACGGAGTATCACGCAACTCTATTCGCCTAACAGCGAGTTTTATTGCTTCGCAATGATATTATGCTACGCATAGTGACATTTTCCTTCGGACAGTTTATGGCGAATAGAAACCCCTATGTCTTAATATCACTTGACAGACAAAAAGAAAGAGAAGACTCGTTGCAACATACGAATCTTCTCTTTTCTATAGTTATCGGATATTTTTATTAGTTTTCGCTTGTCTCATCCCAGTTGTGCCAGATTTCCTGCACATCATCGTTTTCTTCAAGCAAATCTATAAGTTTTTCCATCTTTGCCGCCGCATCTTCGTCATCGATAGCAGTGAGTGTCTGCGGTACGTATGCCACTTCGGCAGACAAGAAGGTGTATCCCTTTTCTTCAAGTGCATCACGAACAGTACCCATGTCATTCGGCTCTGTATCAATAGAGAAAACATCTCCATCAAATTCGAAATCGGAAGCACCCGCTTCAAGCGCATCTTCCATAACAACGTCTTCATCGAGTCCTTCGGCTTCAATAACAATCTGACCGCGTCTGTCAAACATAAACATTACCGAGCCTGACTGACCGAGATTACCGCCGCACTTATCAAAGTAATGGCGCATTTCCCCTGCAGTTCTGTTGCGGTTATCGGTAAGTGTTTCAACAATTACCGCAACACCGTTCGGGCCATAGCCTTCGTATACGAGTTCTTCATAGTTTGTGGCATCACCGTCACCAGCCGCTTTTTTGATAATTCTCTCAATATTATCATTCGGTACATTTGCGGCTTTTGCCTTGGCAATAGCATCTTTAAGTTTACTGTTTTCGGCAGGATTTGCACCGCCCTGTTTTACTATTACAGCGATTTCTCTGCCTATTTTAGTAAAAATCTTAGCCTTTGCGGCATCGGTCTTTTCCTTTTTTCTTTTAATATTATTCCATTTAGAATGTCCGGACATATAAATTCCCCTTTTTTTATTTTAAGCCATTATATTTTATCACAAATTTTGTTGCTCGGCAAGTATCATTTCGGTGATTTTCAGTATATCATCATAACTTGATATTTCGCCGCACATTTTCCGTATTTTTGAAGCTCCGCGGATGCCCTTTATGTACCACGCGGTATGCTTTCTCGACTCCATAAGCGCCGTTCTTTCGCTCTTGTATTTCATCATAAGAGATATATGGCGAAGTAAAACTTCTATTCTTTCTTCGATTGTGGGCTCCGGCACTACAATTCCGTTTTCCATATATTCGTTTATCTGTGTGAAAACAAAAGGATTTCCCATCGCCGCGCGGCCAACCATAACGAAGTCTGCGCCTGTGGTTTCGTACATATTTTTAGCGCTTTTGCCATCCACTATATCGCCGTTTGCAATTACGGGAATTTTAACAGAGCGTTTAACATCGGCTATCGTTTTATAGTCAATACCCGGCGCATACATCTGTTTTCTGGTTCTGCCGTGTACCGTTATTGCCGCGGCACCCGCGCTCTCTACCGCTTTTGCTATTTCTACGGCATTTATACTGTTCTCATCCCATCCCGTACGGATTTTTACCGTTACGGGAATTTTTACAGCATCCGCCACTTTTTTTACGATTTTTTCGGCTAATACAGGGTCTTTAAGCAGAGCACTGCCGCCACCGTTACCCGCAACTTTGGGTGCTGGACAACCCATATTTATATCTATAAAATCAGGCCCGTGTTTTTCTGCCATTTTTGCTGCGACTGCCATCACTTCGGGCTCACTGCCGAAAAGTTGGGATGCCATAGGTCTTTCTGCTCCGAAACATGCCAAATAAGAGTCTGATTTTTTGTCTCCCAGACTCACACCCTTACTGCTTGTCAACTCACCCACCGTATAGGCGGCGCCAAAGCTTCTGCATATTTCCCGCATCGCCCTGTCGGCAACACCTGCCATCGGCGCTAATGCGGCATATCCCTTAATTTCCGTGTTTCCTATCTTCATAGCCTAATAATTATATAACCGACATGGGTTCTTGTCAATTTTTTTATAAATTATGATGACAAACTGAATATTATTTGTTATAATATATTTTGTATTATTATATATTAACTTTCGGGGTGAAAAAATGAAACTTCTGGCGCTTGATGGTAACAGTATAATTAATCGTGCCTTTTACGGAATAAAACTACTCACTACTAAGGATGGACAGTATACAAACGGTATTTACGGTTTTATAAACATTCTCAACCGCTTAATCGAAAAAGAGCATCCCGATGCCGTTGCCGTTGCATTTGATGTTCACCACCCCACATTCAGACACGAAAAATATACCGAATATAAAGCAGGTCGCAAGGGTATGCCAGAAGAACTCCGCGCACAGATGCCCATTCTTAAAGAGTGGTTAACACTTATGGGCTACACCTGTATAGAAAAGCCCGGTTTTGAAGCCGATGATATTTTAGGAACGCTCTCACACGCGGCAGAAAAAAGCGGAAACACCTGTGTTATAGCAACGGGTGACCGCGATTCGTTGCAACTCGTGTCCGACAGTACCCGTGTCTTGCTTACCGCAACAAAAATGGGCAAACCCGAACTTACCGACTATACGCCCGATGCGGTATGCGAAAAATACGGCATAGCGCCCAAGTCTCTTATTGAACTTAAAGCCCTTATGGGCGACAGTTCGGATAATATACCGGGGGTTGCAGGTGTCGGTGAAAAAACCGCAACCGAACTTATTAAAAATTTTGGCAACATAGATTACATTTATGAAAATATTGAGAATCTTGATATTAAAGATTCTGTTAAAAACAAACTTGTTACAGGTCGCGATAACGCATTTTTAAGCCGAGAACTCGGAACTATTTTCTGCGAAGTGCCGATTGACACCGATTTTAATTCCTATATTCAGAAACCGATTGATATAAATAAAGTCGTTTCCCTTATGACAAAACTTGAGTTTTTTAAACTTATGGAAAATATGGGTTTACACGCAGAGAATGTAGCGAGTGATACAAAAGGCACCGAGAAAAAGGTTTTAAAAACTGTCTCGTCAGATAATTTTACCGCCGAAAAAACAATCGATATATATCCCGACTGTGACTCGGGCCGAATGGGCATTGTATCGGGGGAAACCGTTTGCGATATTTCTTTATCAGAAAACTTAAGTTTAATAAAAAGTATTTTTGAAAGCAAAGAAATTCAAAAACGTGTATATGACAGTAAAAATTTATACAAATTATGCGATGAGTATAATATTGAACTGACTGCAGTCTGCTTTGACAGTCTACTTGCCGCTTATCTTGCAAATCCATCGGCTTCTTCATATGATGTCGCGAGACTAACGCAAGAATATTTCGTAACCATACCGCAGATTTGCGGGGACTCATACGAGTTTTTGGAAACTGCCGCGGCTCACTCGGCGGTCTGTGATGCATTAGCCGGGGAACTTGAAAAAACAAATCAAGCAAAACTTTTAGAGAAAATCGAATTACCACTCGCCCGTGTTCTTGCCGAAATGGAACTCGAAGGCTTCCTTATCGACTTTGATGGAATCAAAGAGTACGGTGACACCCTTAAAGACAGAATAGGTGTCATTGAAAAGGAAATATATTCTCTCGTGGGTTATGAATTTAATCTTAACTCGCCAAAACAGTTGGGTGTTGCGTTATTCGAAGATTTAGGGCTTCCCGCAGGTAAAAAGACCAAAAGCGGTTACAGTACTTCTGCCGAAGTATTGGAAAGTTTGCGCGATGCTCACCCGAGCATAAATTTACTGCTCGAATATAGGCGCCTTGCAAAACTCAAATCGACCTATTGCGATGGACTTTGCGCAGCCGTAGAGACAGACGGCAGAATTCACTCGACCTTCAATCAGACCGAAACGAGAACTGGCAGAATCTCTTCGCTTGAGCCGAATTTACAGAACATACCCGTAAGGACACCCGAAGGGGCAGAACTCAGAAAATATTTTATTGCAAAGCGCGGTTACACCCTTTGCGATGCCGACTATTCACAGATAGAACTGAGAGTGTTGGCACACATGTCGGATGACCAGAATATGCTTTCTCAAATAAACAGCGGTTTAGACTTCCACACCGCTGCCGCATCAACGGCTTTTGATATACCCATTGATATGGTTACACCTGTTCTGCGTTCACGCGCAAAAGCGGTAAACTTCGGTATTGTTTACGGCATCGGCGCTTTCTCCCTTGCAAAAGATATTGGTGTTTCCCGTAAAGAAGCCGACCAGTATATAAAATCATACCTTGCCGCCTACAGCGGTGTTGACCGTTATATGAAGAACGTTATTGAAGCGGCTAAGAACGATGGCTTCGTCACCACCCTTTTCGGCAGACGCCGCTATCTGCCAGAACTTGCTTCTTCTAACCATATGCTTCGCGCATTTGGTGAACGTGTGGCAAGAAACGCGCCTATACAAGGTACTGCAGCAGATATAATAAAAATAGCAATGGTCAAGGTTCATAACCGCCTTAAAGCAGAAAATCTTGATGCAAAACTTATCCTGCAGGTGCACGATGAACTGATTGTTGAGTGCCGCGAAGACATTAAGGATTATGTTTGCCGGATTTTAGAAGAAGAAATGCAAAATTCTGCCAATATGAAGGTAAAACTTACAGTAGATGCTAATTGCGGCGATACCTGGTTTAGTGCGAAAGGGTAAAAAATGAATATTCTGTTTGTTTGTACCGGTAACACCTGCCGCAGTCCAATGGCAGAGGGTTACCTGAAACACAAAAAAATCAAAGATATAAACGTAAAAAGCGCGGGGATATACGCCGATAATGAACCTGTATCCCAAAACAGCCGTGAGATAATGAGCGAACTCGGCATCGATATATCTTCCCATATGTCTTACGGCATCACTATGGATTTACTGCATTGGGCAGATAAAATCTTTTGTATGTCACCTTCTCACAGAAACGCACTTTTGTCGGTAGGTGTAAACCCCGAAAAACTTTTCGTGTTAGGTCTTGGCATTCTCGACCCGTTCGGTCAGGACATCTCGGTTTACAGAAATTGCCGAGATGAGATAATAAGTGAAATTGATAAACTATTTTCACCTATTACTGTCCGAAAAAGCGAAATGACCGACAGGGACACTGAGAAAATAGTCGAACTTGAAAAAATTTGTTTTACTGAACCGTGGAGTCGCGATGCTTTAGCCGACTCATATAAAAACGGAACGCACTTTTTTATAGCCGAAGTCGGCTGTGACACAGCGGGTTATATCGGTATAAACACTGTGCTTGATGAAGGCTACATAACCAATATTGCCGTATTCCCAGAGTTTCGTAAAAAAGGTGTGGCCACCACTCTTTTAGCACACATAGAAAACTTTGCTAAAGAAAAAGAACTTTCCTTTATAACTCTCGAAGTCCGCGTCTCAAACACCGCGGCAATAAATCTCTATAGAAAAAGCGGTTTTCGTGATGAAGGTCGGCGCAAAAATTTTTACCGTAAGCCTAACGAAGATGCTTTAATTCTTACAAAAAGGTTCTGAGTATATGAAAATTTTAAGTATTGAATCATCCTGTGATGAAACCGCCGCTGCCGTAGTTTCGGGCAGAACGGTTTTCTCAAGCGTGGTTAATACGCAAATTGAAGAACATAAAAAATACGGTGGCGTTGTGCCTGAGATAGCATCGCGCCGCCACTGTGAAAATATAAGCGCGGTCGTAGACAAAGCATTGTGTGACGCGGGTATTACCTATAGTGACATTGATGCTGTCGCCGTAACACACGCGCCAGGACTTATAGGCGCCTTGCTTGTAGGTGTAAACTATGCTAAAGGACTGGCCTATTCTCTGGGTGTGCCGCTTATCCCCGTACATCATTTGCGTTCTCATATAGCGGCAAACTATATTACTCATAAGGACCTGACACCGCCCTTTCTCTGCCTTTTGGTATCGGGCGGAAACACGGTACTTGCCGAAGTTAAAGATTACACCGATTTTAATATAATCGGTCAGACTCGCGATGATGCGGCGGGTGAATGTTTTGATAAATCGGCGCGACAGATGGGACTATCTTACCCGGGCGGTGTAACTCTTGATAAAATAGCCACTGAGCCTGACCATAAAAAATATCCGCTTCCTACACCGCATCTGACAGACGGTGAATTTGATTTTAGTTTCTCAGGACTTAAAACCGCCGTTATCAATACAATTCATAATGCAAACCAGAAAAACGAAGAAATTTGTGTTCCCGTTCTTGCCGCTACACTCAGACAAAAGGTATGTGAAATTCTAAAGAACAAAACCTTTTTAGCGGCAGAAAAGTTAGGATATAAAAAAATCGTACTTGCAGGTGGTGTTTCGGCAAACAGTGAGCTCAGAAAAGTTTTCTTTGCGGAATGCAAAAAGAGAGAATATGAGCTTTTCTTCCCGGAAATTTCTTTGTGCGGCGATAACGCCGCTATGGTCGGCGTTCAGGCTTACTATGAATATAATAATGGCAACATTGCCGATTTGTCGCTTAATGCAACCGCCACTTTACCTATAAACTACACAGGTGATAACAATGGATAAAAAATTGTTTTTGATTGCCAACCCAAAATCAGGCAGAGCAAAAATTAAAAACGAACTTCTTTCAATAATTCAGGTCTTTAGCCGCGGCGGGTATCTTGTGACCGTCTACCCCACTACACGCGCGGGGGACGCAACGCGTGTAGCAAGAGAGCTTGATGGTGACTATGATGCCGTTGTATGTTGCGGTGGCGATGGCACACTAAACGAAGTCATTAACGGACTTATGAAGAATAAAAACAGATATAAACTCGGCTACATTCCATCGGGCACACTTAACGAATGGTCAAGCGGACTGAAAATTTCCCATGTGCCGAAAAATGCCGCCGAAGATATTTTAAACGGCATAGTCAAACCGCTTGATATCGGTCTTTTCGGCGGTCGCTATTTTTCGTATACCGCGTGTTTCGGCGCTTTTACTGCGGCATCCTATTCGGCTCCGCAAAATGTTAAAAACGCTCTGGGACAGACCGCCTACTTTTTTGAAGGCATAAAATCTTTGTCTCTCATAAAACCATCGCACCTTAAATTTGATATTGATGGAAATATTTTTGAAGGAAATTATATATTCGGCTCGGTTTCAAACTCGGTTTCGATGGGCGGCGTTATAAAACTCAATGCCGACAATATAAAACTTGATGACGGACTTTTCGAAGTGCTTTTAATCGAAAACCCCGATAATTTAGCAGAACTTCAGGAAATAATGGAGTCTATTATAAAAAAGAACTTTACAAAACAAAAAATCAAATTTTTCCGTGCCAAGAGCATAACCGTTTATGGAAGTGAAGATACTGATTGGACGCTTGATGGCGAGTATGCAAAGGGCAGTGAAAAGATTAAGATAACCAATGTACACAAGGCAATCGATTTTATCGTTCCCGGATTTTAAAAAACAATAGGAGAGAAAACTATGTTTACAAGAGATATAGGTATAGACCTTGGCACCGCTAATACTTTACTTTGCGTAAAAGGTAAAGGCATTATTATGAGAGAGCCATCGGTTGTGGCATATGATGTCAGAAATGATGCGGTGCGCGCCGTAGGTACCGAAGCTAAAGAAATGATTGGCAGAACACCCGGTTCCATTATAGCGGTCCGCCCGTTAAAAGATGGCGTAATTGCCGACTTCGATGTTACCGCCGCAATGCTTAAAAGATTTATTAAAACAGCCCTTAAAGGTTATATGTTTTCGCGTGTGCGCGTTGTTATCTGTATACCTGCAGGTGTTACCGAAGTTGAAAGCCGCGCAGTTTACGATGCCGTAAAATTGGCAGGTGCTACCGAAGTTGATTTGGTAGAAGAGCCTATGGCGGCGGCAGTAGGTGCCGGTCTGCCCGTTGAAGATGCTACAGGTAATATGGTAATCGACATCGGCGGCGGCACAAGTGAAGTTGCGGTTATTTCCCTTGGGGACATAGTAACTGCGCAGTCTGTACGCGTAGCGGGGGATGACCTTGATGAAGCCATCATCAACTACATACGTAAAAAGCACAATCTGCTTATCGGGGAACGCACCGCAGAAAAAATAAAAATAGACATCGGCTCGGCTCTGCCTTACGAAAATGAGCAGAGTGTTGAAATCAAGGGCAGAAACCTGGTTGATGGTTTACCCAAAAATGTAATAATCAGTTCCGCCGAAGTCCGCGAAGCACTTGCCGACCCTATATCACAGATTATTGATGCTGTCAGGACAACCCTTGAGCGTACACCGCCCGAACTTGCCGCAGATATTGTTGACCGCGGCATAACCCTTACAGGCGGCGGCGCACTTTTGCGTGGTTTTTCTCAACTTTTAGCCGATGAAATGGGAATTCCCGTTACAGTCGCGGCAAATCCGCTTGACTGCGTGGTGCTCGGCACACTCAAGCGCCTTGAAGTCGGAAGCGGCTTTGATACCTACACCTTTAAGCGCGGTAAACGTTTTAGATAGGATGGTTTAAATATGCGTTTCTTTTTCAGAAGCCGAAAATTTAAAATAGCCACAGCAGTAGTTGCGGTGATCATGGTTCTCTCGCTGGTAGCATATCTTGCGGGTGGTCTTATTGCGCCGCAATCAAGTATATCGGGCGCTATCGCCGCGCCTTTTCAAAGTCTTGCCGCCGATATTACGGGCGGTATAAAAGATTTCTTCCAGAAATTTAAAAATAACGAAACTATAATTCTTGAAAATGCCGAACTGCAGGAAGAAATAAATGACCTTAATGAAAAAATCGCCGATTATGAAGCTATGAAATCGGAAAATGAGTTTCTCAAAGATTACCTTGAAATCAAGGATAAAAACCCCGATTTTGTCTTTTGCAGCGCATCAATTATCGCGCGTAATTCGATAGATGTTGCATCTCACTTCACTTTGGATGTCGGTTCATTAAACGGTATCAAGGCTTATGACCCCGTAATTACAAATGCGGGACTTGTCGGCTATGTAAGTGAAGTGGGTATTTCGACCTGTCGGGTTACAACAATACTTGATAGTACCGTTTCGGTGGGCGCTATAGATAGCCGTTCAAGAGATTACGGCATAATTAAAGGCAATCTATCTCTTGCAGAAAACGGTTATACAGGAATGTACAATATACAGCGCTCTTCATCGGTCGCAATCGGTGACTATATTGTTACTTCGGGAAGCGGTGTCTTCCCGAATGGCATACTAATCGGTAAAATTACCAATATTTCAAGTGAAAAATACACTACTTCTCTTTATGCCGAAGTAAAACCGTTTGTTAATTTCGATGAAATACGACAGGTTATGGTTATAACTTCCTTTGATGGAAAGACCGCGTTCAGCACCGCGGACGGTGGAAAAAATGAATAGACTCAACAGTAGAAATCTGCAAACCGTTTGTGTGGTGGGTTTGTTTCTGGTAATCCATCTTATTACCTATAACCCGTTTTTTTCTTTGAAAATATTCAATGCCGTACCAGTTCCTATGATTTCTGCCGTTGTTATGGTAGCTTACTATTTTGATGAGTGGTGGGCTTTTTTAGCAGGTGTCCTGTCGGGACTTTTTGCCGATGCGGTAACCAGTGGCGTTATGTGTCTTAACGCTGTGTTTTTACTGCTTTTAGGGCTTATTTCCGGTGTTTTACTCAAACGTTATCTCAACCGAAATATTTTATCTGCCTGTA
>JAZNUZ010000226.1:0-2904 GCA_045592605.1 Acutalibacteraceae bacterium | reverse complement strand
ATATCCGCCCATTAACTCCATCTAACTCAGAGAACCGTCCCCTGTGTTACATTTTAAATTAATCAATTATTTCGTATGTGAAAGGTGAAAGATTCATTTTTCTGCAAAACTCAACGTTTCTTTCTAAAATTTCACATATTTTGGGGATGAATACAGCTAAATCATCAGGTAACTGCTTTTGACCCCTAATAACAACTTTTTCTGCATCACAATCACTTCGAAGCAAGTCCCAAAAAGCACTCCAATTTTCTCCATACCAATCGGGGAAATCAAACGCTTCTTTTATTCTTTTATGAATTTCACCCAAGTATTTGCAACCTGTTAAATCTAATTCAATTGTTTTCATGCTATGTCTCCTATACAATTTCATAAAATGTTTTGTAATGGTCGTATGTGACAAAAATTAAACCGTCATTTGACCATAATATTCTTTGGGAATTTCGTCGTCCGTTTTTATAGTTAATGTCTGCTTCGTACCAAATTCTACCACTGGATTGTGGTAAGTGTTCATCATCATTATCATATTCTCCGCTATGTATCATTTTTTCGGGAATGAAATTTGACGGCCATTTCCCTTTTTTCCAGCCCGCATTTATTGCTTCTTCATAAGTTGCATAGTAATCGGGCAGTTTCGATTCATATTTTAACTTCCAATCCGCCCCACCAACACCATTTATTGTGGCGGTTCCTGACTGTACTGTTTTCATAATAAGTATTTGGCATCTGCAATTTGGGTGTACAGGCGGTTTATCTTCAACCGCTTCACTAATAGGCCAAATTCTACCGTGCATAGTTCTGCATTTGGAACAAGTTTTTAAATCAAGAATTGCAATCCAGTTTTTATAATTAATGCTTTCACCAAACATCGGATTCCAATTATTACCGTTTATCAACTGTAACAGCAAATAAGCAAAAACATCCATATATTTTCCTCCTTTCGAAGAATATTATACTAAATGTTTTTGCGACATTCACCGACATAATTCAATTTACGCAACTTTATATAAGATACTATAGCACATTTTTAAAAAATTTACAAATATACGAAATAGTGTATGGAGGCTTTTTATATAAATTCTTAACTTTTGTATCTAATGTTGATTCGCTTGACTGGAAGGAAAATGCCACACCCGACAGTATATGCCACCGCGTTGTATCAAAGGTTAAAAACGGCAGTATTGTGCTGTTTCATAATGACGCTGACCACACCCCCGCGGCACTGCCGCAGATACTTAAAACTCTCAAAGACCAAGGTTATGAGTTTGTATTTATTGAAGATTTGATTTTAAAGGAAAATTACCAAATAAAACACGATGGAACACAATGCAGAATATCGTAGGGAATGGATTTATCCATTCCGCAAACGGTAGGCATAAATGCCTTCCCTACCAAATAAATCAAGACGGCGAATAATCGCCGTTTTTTTTTATTCATCCAATTTGAGCACTGCCATAAACGCTTCCTGCGGAACTTCAACGCTTCCGAGTTTGCGCATACGCTTTTTACCTTCTTTTTGTTTTTCAAGCAACTTTTTCTTACGCGTAATATCACCGCCGTAGCACTTTGCGAGTACATCTTTACGCATTGCCTTGACCGTTTCACGCGCGATGATTTTGCCACCTACGGCAACCTGTATCGGCACTTCGAAAAGTTGGCGCGGAATATAGTCCTTTAATTTTTCGGCTATGCGACGCGCACGGGAATATGCGTTTTCCCTGAACACGATAAAGGACAGCGCATCGACCACGTCACCAGCAATCATAACATCGAGTTTTACAAGGTCGGACTTATTATAACCGCTTATTTCGTAGTCGTACGAAGCATATCCTTTGGTACGTGATTTAAGTGCATCGAAAAAGTCATATATTATCTCACCGACAGGCATTATATAATGTATATCTACCCTGTCACCCATATATTTCATATCGGTATAGTTACCGCGACGCTCTTCGCACAGTTGCATAATTGCGCCAACATAGTCACTCGGGCTATATATATGCACATCGGCTACAGGCTCCGATGCCGAAGAAATTGTAGCGGGGTCCGGGTAATTTGTCGGATTATCAACGCTTATTTCTTCCCCGTTTGTAAGCTGGAACTTATAAATTACACTCGGCGCTGTTGTTATAATATCGAGATTATACTCTCTCTCTAATCTTTCTTCAATAATTTCCATATGAAGAAGCCCTAAGAAACCGCAACGGAAACCGAAGCCGAGAGCCTTTGAAGTTTCGGGCTCATAGAGTAAAGATGCATCATTGAGTTGCAATTTTTCGAGTGCTTCACGCAAATCTTCATAATGTGCGCCATCGGCCGGATAAATACCGCAGAAAACAACGGGATTTACCTTGCGGTAACCCGCCAAGGCTTTATCTGTGGGATTATTTTCTAAGGTAATGGTGTCACCGACACGCGCTTCGCTGACTGTTTTGATTGATGCGGCAAGATAACCTACTTCACCGGCTTCAAGACAGTCGCAAGGCTCAAGCGAAGTTGCCCTTTTTCTGCCTATTTCAACAACATCAAAAGTAGCGCCCGTTGCCATCATTTTAATTTTATCGCCCGTTTTGATTTTTCCGCTGACTACTCTGAAATAAACTATTACGCCCTTATAAGCATCATAGTAAGAGTCGAAAATAAGGGCGGAAAGCGGGGACTGGCGGTTGCCTTTTGGAGATGGGAACTCAGTCACTATTTTTTCGAGCACTTCTTCAATATTAACACCCGTTTTTGCAGATACCAGCGGTGCATTATCGGCGGGAATGCCGATAATATCTTCTATCTCCCCTTTCACACGCTCGGGGTCGGCAGACGGCAAATCGATTTTATTGATGACGGGCAAAAGTTCAAGACCGTGGTCAACCGCAAGATAGGTATTAGCCAGAGTCTGCGCTTCGATGCCTT
>JAZNUZ010000225.1:0-3330 GCA_045592605.1 Acutalibacteraceae bacterium | reverse complement strand
AATCAAATATGGTTAAAGGTAAATTGCTGAACGCAGCATTAAGTAAAATAGATGACGGGTTAATTTATTATAAATTTAAAAATATATTCGAGCCGACAGTAGAACTACTTGAAATTTGATGCAGTTTTTACTTGATTTATTATGTCGCTTAGTATATAATTTTAAGAGATATATGTAATATAAAGGAGAAATTTATGAAAGATTTAGCCGAATATTTTGGATGTCTTGTTTTTAATGACAAAGAGATGAAGGCACGCCTTTCTCCAGAAATCTATAATTCACTCAAAAAAACCATTGATGAAGGTGCAAGGCTTGATTTGTCAGTGGCAAATGCTGTCGCCAGTGCTATGAAGGACTGGGCGGTTGAAAAGGGCGCTACTCACTATACCCATTGGTTCCAACCAATGACTGGTATAACCGCTGAAAAGAATGATAGTTTTATCACTCCCACAACAGATGGTGGAGTAATTATGGAGTTTTCAGGCAAGGAGCTTATAAAGGGTGAACCCGATGCTTCTTCATTCCCATCAGGCGGTCTCCGCGCTACTTTTGAAGCTCGTGGCTATACTGCATGGGACCCAACATCGTATGCCTTTATTAAGGATAAATCATTGTGCATTCCTACCGCATTTTGTTCTTTCACTGGTGATGCGCTTGATAAAAAAACTCCTTTGTTGCGCTCTATGGAAGCTATTAACAAACAAGCGCTACGTGTTCTCAAATTGTTTGGAAATGAAAATATAAAATGCGTTAAAACTTCGGTTGGCGCGGAACAGGAATATTTTCTTATTACAAAAGAGATGTATAATAAACGTAAGGACCTTATTTTTACAGGTCGTACGTTGTTTGGTGCAAATCCGCCCAAAGCTCAGGAGATGGATGACCACTATTTCGGAACTATTAAACCAAAAGTTGCGGAATTTATGGCAGACCTTAACGAAGAACTCTGGAAATTGGGAATTTTCGCCAAAACTGAGCATAACGAAGCGGCTCCTGCGCAACACGAATTAGCTCCTATTTTTACAACAACAAATATCGCTACCGACCACAACCAGTTGACTATGGAAATTATGCAAAAGGTTGCTGCGCGTCACGGACTTGTTTGTCTGTTGCACGAAAAACCGTTTGCGGGCGTTAACGGTAGCGGTAAGCATAATAACTGGTCGCTCACAACTGATACGGGTGTTAATTTATTAAAACCGGGCGAAACACCATATGAAAATGCACAGTTCCTTCTGTTTTTGTGCGCTGTAATTCAAGCGGTTGATGACTATCAGGATTTACTTAGAATTTCGGTCGCAACTTCCGGTAATGACCACCGTCTCGGTGCCCTTGAGGCTCCACCTGCGGTTATATCTATCTTCCTTGGTGATGAACTGACGGCAGTTCTTGAAGCTATAGAAAAGGACATGCCTTATAACGCAGTTGAAAAAACTCAGATGAAATTAGGCGTTCACGTTTTGCCGAAGTTCACAAGAGACAATACCGATAGAAACAGAACTTCTCCTTTTGCCTTTACCGGTAATAAGTTTGAGTTCAGAATGCTTGGCTCATCTAACAGTATTTCTTGTGCGAACATTATGCTCAATTCGGCAGTTGCCGAATCTTTAAGACAGTATGCCGACCTACTTGAAAACGCAGAAGATTTTGAAGCTCAGTTACATAAACTTATTAAAGATACTATTTCAAAACATAAGCGAATCATATTTAACGGAAACGGATATGACGATGAGTGGATTAAGGAAGCAACTGAAGACAGGGGATTGCTTAATTATAAAACTACACCCGACTGTTTACCGCACTTCTTAGATGAGAAGAACGTTAAAATGCTAACTTCTTTGAAGGTGTTTTCCGAGAGAGAAATTAAATCTCGCTGCGAAATTCTTTTAGAAAATTATGCTAAAACAGTTTTAATTGAAGCCACAACAATGTCATATATCACAAACAAACAGATTTTACCCGCCATCGAAAGCTTTATTGGTGAACTCTCATCGATTGCTTTGTCCAAAAAATCACTGGGTAAAAAAATCAGTTCTGCTTATGAAACAGAGTTGTTAGAACGTTTATCAGAACTCACAGAAAATATTATGTTAGCGGAAAAAGTTCTTGAAAATTCTACAAAGGAAATCAAGTCTATGCGCGATGTATTTTTACAGACAAGTGCTATTCGCGACAAATTACTCAACAATATGGATTCGCTTCGTGCTTTATGTGATGAAGCAGAAACCATTACTGCCGATAAATATTGGCCGTTCCCGACATATAGCGACCTGCTTTTCAGTGTGCGATGACAAGATTTTACGACCTTCCAAAAAAGGAAGGTCGTTTTTTTATCTAAAAAATCACGTCTTGTAATAATCTGGTAAATTATGTATGAAAGTTTGTACAAAATTAATAAATTCCAAGAAATTCCAAAAAAGTTTCCAAATTATATTGAAATTTCTAAAATTATGTGGTAAAATGTGGATACGAAATTTAGAAAGGACGAGAATAATATGGAAAAGAAATTAAGAGTTCTGGTTGCAGATGATACAACCGAGCTTGGCAACACCTGTAGAAAAATACTTAATGAATATGGAATGGAAACGATGCTTTGCGAAAAAGATGGTTTAAAGGTATTAGATTGTGTAAGAAAAAATAAACCCGATGTCGTAGTGGCAGATGTGTTTATGCCAAATCTTGATATTTTGGGCATTTTAGATAATTTGAGAAATTCTGAAATAAAAGAGAAGCCGCTTGTTATGGCGATGTCCAGTTATGATAATCCGCGTCTTGAAAAGGAAACACTATCGGCAGGTGCAAGTTATTATTTTATAAAACCGTTTGACATTAAAAATATGGCGGAGAGAATTCGTATTTTAACAAAGCATAATGATAACAATTCATCGTTTGACTCGCAGATTGCACCGGACAATAATGACCTTGAATTAATGGTTACCGAAATACTTCATCAGATAGGCGTACCTGCACATATAAAAGGTTACCACTACTTAAGAGAAGCAATTGTGATGTCTGTAAATAATAACGAAGTTATCAATTCAGTAACAAAGATTTTATATCCAACGGTTGCAAAACATCACAAAACAACTTCTTCAAGGGTAGAACGCGCTATTAGACACGCCATAGAAGTTGCTTGGGACAGAGGCGATGTTGATGTATTAAATTCGTATTTTGGTTATACGATACAAAACAATCGCGGCAAACCGACCAACAGCGAATTTATTGCGATGATTGCAGATAAATTAAGATTGAGACTCAGAATAAATTAATTAAAAGCCGAAGTTTTAAACTTCGGCTTTTTTGTATATATTTTGTAAACTACCAAATAAT
>JAZNUZ010000224.1:0-6075 GCA_045592605.1 Acutalibacteraceae bacterium | reverse complement strand
AAAACTTACACCGTGCCGTGTGTTTCTTCACTGCACATTATAAAACCGGATACACTGGGGTTACAGCAAAATCCGGGTACGGCAGCTAACTGCCGCGGCACATACCGACTCGCAAGTTATCGGGAGTGCAGGTTCTAAGTTTCTTTCGCCCGGTTTAAAATCGGACATACTCCGCGGAAATTTCCCCACTCGAAGTGGGCCACCTCCCGCATCATCGCATATCTATACGCATAGCGTACTTACGTATAATAACACAAGTGAAAACAAAAATCAAGTACTTTTTTAAAAAATTTTCAGAGAATTTTTATGCAGTGAAAAATCCCGAATTCTTTCGAATCCGGGATTTTTACTATCTGTTGAGCAAATAAACTCCGAGTGTTAAATACCCTGCAAATGCCACCCATATAATATAAGGTATCATTAAAAGTCCTGCGGGTTTTGAAATACGGTAAAACTTTACCGTCGTAATAATTATAAGTGCTAACAAAATGAGCAACCAGATAAATGCGAACAAGTACATTTTTCCACCGAAGAAAATAATGGACCAGAAGAAATTGAAAATTAACTGGAGCATATAGAACAGCAGCGCGTTCCCCGCCATTCCCGCAGAATGTTCAGCAGTATATATTTTATAGGAAGCGATGCCCATTAATACATACAATATCCCCCATACCACAGGAAATAACCACATAGGCGGAGTCAGCGGTGGCTGATTTACCTTTTCAAAATCTTTCATAGCGCCGCTTGTAAGTAACGCAGACAGGCCGCCAACCACTAATGGTATAAGTATAGCTACAATCAAGGTTTTCCATCTTTTTTTCACATATATCACCCATTATAATATACGCTTTATCTTATAATTTTATTCCGTAATATAATAAATCAGTGTTGCCGGATTCATCGTTTGAATTTCCTTGACTTTTAATTGTGATATGATATACTGAATATATAAATCAGTGCTTGGAGTGAAGTCTATGATAAAAGTTAGCATTTACATAAAAAACAATGAAAAAACCATAAGATTTGCGGCAGAAGAATTAAGAAAATATCTTTTGTTGCTTGATAATTCCCTTTCGGTAGAACTTTGTGAATACAAAGGCGATAATACTGACGGAATTATTCTTGGTCTTTGGGACAAAGAACAAACCGAAGAAGACACTACAGAAGTATCAATTAAAGAACTTAGCGGTAAGCTTTTAGGTTCTAATCCCCGAAGTGTTCTTTTTGCAGTTTATCAGTATCTCGAAGCGCTGGGCATTAAATGGGTACGCCACGGAGCCGACGGTGAATACATTCCCGAAAATCACGATTTTTCAAAAGACAATATTTCTTTTTTAAGAACTGCCGAGCATTTCCATCGCGCAATGATGATTGAAGGTGCATTAAAACTAGAAAACCTTATTGAAAATATTGACTGGTGTGCCAAGGCAGGCTTTAACGAATATTATATACAATTTGAACGTCCCACTTACTTTTTGAGACGTTGGTATGAACACGATTACAACCCCTTGCCCGAAAAGAAGTTTTTAACGCTCGAAGAAGAAATTGAATATAACGACATTATTACCGCCGAAATTAAAAAGCGTGGTATGGTGCTTTACGTTGTAGGCCACGGTTGGCATACGGGTCCATTTAATTTTACACCGAAGTTTGAAGACCTACCCGAAGAGACCAAAGAAATAATAGCTCTGACCGATGGCAAACGCCAATATATCAGGGGCTCCGCGGGTGTAACACAATTATGTTACTCTAATAAAAAAGTGCAAACAGCTATTGCTGATTTTGTGCTAAACTATGTTAAAAACAACCCTGATTCAGATATTCTTATGTTCCCATTGGCAGATGGAGTAAACAACCACTGCGAATGTGAAGAATGTCAGAAAATGCGTCCGGCAGACTGGTATGTCACACTGCTTAACGAAGTAGATGCCGTACTTACTGCACACGGCTACAAGCAAAAAATCGCTATAGCTATTTACACCGATTTTATGTGGGCGCCCTCTAAGGCTCTACTTAATAACCCTGATAGATTTTTATATTGCTATGCGCCCTATCATAGAACATATTTATATTCCTACAAAAATATGGGTCCCCTTACCGACCCGTTGCCCGAGTATGTAAGAAACAAAAACGAAATGCCAGAACAACCCGAAGACCTACTTGCCTTCTTAAAAGCATGGCAAGAGCATCAAGATGTTTCTTCTTTTGCGCACGAATATTACTACTATGCGGGTGAACACTACTTTGATTTTGGTAGTATATTCCTGGCAAATATTATTCACGAAGACATCCGTTGTCTTAAGGGCCTTAATATGCAGGGTATGATGTCTTGTCAAAGCCAACGCTCATTTATGCCTACAGGTCTTGGTTCTTGGGTCATGGCAAAGGCATTATGGGATGATACGGTAGACTTTGAAGTTATGAAAAAAGAATACTTCCAGTGTGCGTTCGGTACCGAAGCTGAAGTGTTCAGTAAATATCTCACCTATTTATCGAGCATTGCCCATGATAATGTTGACGTTCCATACGACAAGGTAATCTATGCCGCAAAGGAAATGCTTAAATACATAGCAACACTTGATTTGGACAGTATGAATCATTGTTATGCCGCTTCCATCAAATATATTAATTTCCATTGCGGACTTCTCATTAAACAATGTACAGCCGACAAATTAACAAAACATGTTGGTTTACAAAACGCAAAGGAAAAATGGGAAGAGCTTTTAAACTATGTGAGACTGCACGAAGAAGAAGTTCAACCTGTATTCGATTTACATCAGTATTTCACACATCTAAGACAAAGAATGTACCCCGAAATACAGCAATGGTTTAATAACGACTATAATGCAACCGGCACACGCATAGACCTGCTTATGGAATAGATTTTAGTAATAAAAAAGCAGACACCTATCAGGTGTCTGCTTTTTTATTGGCGCGCTGAAAGGGACTCGAACCCCCGACCCTCTGCTTAGAAGGCAGATGCTCTATCCAGCTGAGCTATCAGCGCATCCTTTCCGTTTGTTTCACGGCAAAAACTATTTTAACACAAAGATTTAAAATAATCAAGTAAAATTTATTCGCTTTTGTAAGTTTTTGAAAAAGCCGTTTTTATTGACTTTTCGCGTCTTTAAGATTACAATTATCTAAAACACATACGGAGTATTTTTTATGAAAAACAATATAATTCTTATCGGTATGCCCGGTTGCGGAAAAAGCACAGTCGGTGTACTTCTTGCCAAGATTATAGGGTACAGTTTTCTCGATTCAGACCTTTTGATTCAACAACAAGAAGGCAAGAAATTATACGAAATAATAAACGAGTACGGTACCGAATATTTTAAAAATGCAGAGAATAATGCAAATAAGGAAATCACCGCACAAAATACAGTAATTGCAACCGGCGGCAGCGTTGTTTACTGTGAAGAAGCAATGCAACATTTAAAGCAAATAGGAACTGTTGTATACATTCGCGTGACCCCTGAACAATTAGAAAAGCGCATCAACAATATTTCTACTCGCGGTGTTGTTATGCATAATAGCACCACTTTTAAAGAGCTTTTTGATGAACGCTCTCCCCTTTACGAAAAATATGCCGATATTATAGTAGACAGTGATGATAGTGCCCTTATCGAAAACGCAGAAAAAATAGCGGCCGCATTACAGTAACAAGGCATCCTACTTTTTGTAAGATGCCTTTTATATTACTTCGACGACTGTAAGTGTTTTTTCTTTTACTGTAAACTTTACTTCCCTATTACAAAAGAAAAATCCGTAAACGCGTTTCTCATCTTCTATATAAGAAGGGCGTGGGTCACCGCTTAAAGCAAAAATCAACTCTTCTAATTTATCTTCTGAGATTTTTTGTTTGAGTTCCACCAGAAAAGTTACTTCTAATTTCCTTTCAGATAAATTATCAGTGAAACCTCCTGTGGCTCCCGGCACAGAATCGGCATAGGGAAGATATGGCTTAATATCAAAAATGGGTGTGCCATCCATCATATCCACACCTGATACATATATCACGGGACCTTGTTCCTTTGTCATTTGTATTTTCTCTAATTTTACAACCGATAGTCCTATTGGATTGGGTCTGAATGGTGAACGTGTTGCGAAAACACCCTTTTTCTCGTTTCCACCTAAAAGCGGCGGTCTTACTGTAGGCGACCACTTTTCCTGTTTTGCACTTGAAAACTCCCAAACAATCCACAAATGTGAAAATTCTTCAAGACCCCGAAGAGCATCGGGATTACGGAACTCTTTTTCGAAAATGATTTTCCCCTTTATTTCATCATTAAGACCAGATTGTCTTGGCAAACCGAACTTTGTGGGGAAATCGGTTTTAATTTTTGCTATATATTTCACTCTATCACACTCACAAATATTTATAAACATCCGTCGCAGTTTCTGCCAAATAAGTAGCACCCGCCGTTTCTAATTCTTCCCGACTTCCAAAGCCATACAAAACACCTATACTGTCCAAACCAAGCTCTGCCGCACCTTCGCAGTCAAATTTACGGTCACCAACCATTATGGCAGAATTATTGTTCATCACACCGACTCTCTTTAGCGCGTATGCAATAACATCGGGTTTTTCACTACGCGTATTATCAAACGTGGCACCTGCGATTACATCAAAATATTTATCTATATTTAAATGTTTTAATATCTTTTTGGCAAACTCTTCAGGCTTTGATGTTGCAAGAACAACCTTTCTACCCGAAGTTTTGATTTCTTTTAGCAAATCTTCAACACCATCATACAATTGTATCTCAAAAATACCTTTTTCTCTATAATACTCTCTATAATACTTTACAAGTATTTCGGCATCCTGTTTACTGATTTTCAACAATTTTGAAAACGAATCATCAAGCGGTGGACCCAAAAAGAAATTAAGGGTACTGCGCTTTGGCATTTCTGCTCCATATTTACCCAGCGCATATTCAATAGAGTTTAAAATTCCGTTCTCAGAATTAATAATTGTACCATCCAAATCAAATAACACAATATCATACATTTTTTATCACCTTTTTTATTTTAACCTATTCCCCATTTAAAAGCAATAGTTTGAATTTTTGTTGAAGAATGTAGAAATTTATGATACATTATATATAATAATATTTAGGAGATGAAAAATATGCCTTTTAGTGTAAATAGTCCTATACTGTTCATATTGGTAGGGCTGCTGATTGCGGTCGTTCTTGCACAATCAATTTACTTTTTGGTTCGAGCAATACGCCGCGCAAAAGAGTTAAATATGGATATCGGCAAAATTAAAAAAACCATTTCTTCTTCAGCGGTTTTCACCATTGCCCCAGCAGTAGCAATTCTCGTAGGGGTTGTTGCCCTTTCGAAAAGTTTGGGTGTGGCTTTACCTTGGCTCAGATTATCAATTATCGGCTCAATTTCTTATGAAACAATCGCCGCCAACAATGCTTTACAGGCATTAGGTCTTGCCGCAGGTGAAAAGATTACCGACCCTTCCGTCTTTGTAACTGTACTTTGGGTTATGACAATCGGTATCGCCGCAGGTCTTATTCTGGTGCCCTTTGTTACAAAGAAGATACAGGGCGGTATGAACAAGATTGGTATGAAAGACAAAAAATGGGGCGAGATTTTTAATAACGCTATGTTCCTTGGTATGATTTCGGCATTCCTGGGTTATGTTTTCTGCGATGTCGGTCTTGTATTCAAGGGCGAAACGGTTGGTCTTATACCCGTTTGTGTAATGGTTACTTCAGCAGTAGTTATGGCGGTATGCGGTTTGCTTTCTAAAAAGTTCAAAATTCGCTGGATTGAAGACTATGCGTTGCCGCTAAGTTTGGTTATTGGTATGATTTCAGCCATACCTTATTCAAATCTTTTAGGTTAAGGGGGTACATAAAAATGACTGATAAAAAGAAACTCACCTATCTTGAAAGTGTACACCGCGACGGTAAGATTTGGGGTATCGCACTTTGTGTTTTGTTTTTTGCTTTTCCGATTGCGGTTTGCTTAATATTCGGCGCTGCGCCACAATGGAAAGCGTTGGCTCAGGGACTGTTTGCTACTGTGCCTATGTATTGGGCGGTTGGTATT
>JAZNUZ010000223.1:0-5182 GCA_045592605.1 Acutalibacteraceae bacterium | reverse complement strand
GAAAAGTATACCCTGACCGCCGAAACCTGCAAAAAGAAAATTAGTTGTTTTCATTACTTTTCCTCCTTTGCAGTTCTATCTTTATATACGCCAAGCGGATAGTAAGGAATCATTTTTTCTTCTACCCATTCAAGTGCTGCCTTAGGTGTCATACCCCAGTTTGTAGGGCAGGTAGATACAACTTCTACCAAAGAAAATCCCTTGCCATCAATCTGATTCTGGAAAGCTTTTTTAATGGCTTTCTTAGCATTCTTAACATTTTTAACGTTGTTAACGGCTACGCGTTCGATATATTCAGGACCATCAAGAGTAGACAACATTTCAGAGACCTTTATCGGAAAACCGCAGTGAGATACATCTCTGCCGTACGGTGAAGTCTGTGTAATTTGTCCGGGTAAAGAAGTCGGAGCCATCTGTCCGCCTGTCATACCGTAAATAGCGTTGTTTATGAATATGATGGTGATATTTTCATTTCTTGCGGCAGAATGAACGGTCTCTGCCATACCTATGGAAGCTAAGTCGCCATCCCCTTGATATGTAAATACAATATGTTCTTCGGGGTTAGCTCTCTTAACACCTGTAGCAACGGCAGGAGCGCGTCCGTGAGCTGCTTCAATCATATCACAGTTAAAGTAGTTATAAGCCATAACCGAGCATCCGACAGGCGCTACGCCGATTGTTCTGCCTTCTATACCGAGTTCATCTATAACTTCTGCAACCAGGCGGTGTACTATACCGTGAGTACAACCCGGGCAATAGTGAAACGGCACATCGGTCAAAGCGTGTGGTTTATCAAATACTACCATTATTTAGCACCTACCTTTTCTGCAGTTTTTATAATTTCTTCAAGCACCTGTTCGGGCGACGGAATCATACCGCCGGCTCTATTGCAAAGTGTTACAGGCGCTTTACATTCTGTTGCCAATTTTACGTCTTCTATCATCTGTCCCATAGAAAGCTCTACCGAGATAAATGCCTTGCACTTATCTGCGGCGGCGCGGAACACTTTATTGGGGAACGGCCACAAGGTAATGGGTCTTATCATACCAACCTTGATGCCCTGTTCTCTTGCCTTTACAATAGCATTTTTAGAAACACGGGCTGCGATACCGAATGCCGCAATACAAATTTCGGCATCATCCATCATAAACTCTTCCCACATTGTTTCGTTTTCTTCTACCTGGCGGTAGCGTTCATATCGTGCGAAGTTAAGTTCTTCGAGTTCATCGGGAACGAGTGACAAAGAGTTTACAATATTATGTTCTCTTTGCATCTTTGTACCTGTGGTTGCCCAAGGCTTTTCTATCATAGGTTTAATATCATACTCAAGGGATACGGGTTCCATCATCTGTCCCATTGTACCGTCCGCCAAAATCATAGATGTCATACGGTATTTATCCGCAAGGTCAAAGCCCTTAACAGTCAAATCTGCCATTTCCTGAACCGAAGACGGCGCTAAAACTATCATTTTAAAGTCGCCATGGCCGCCGCTCTTTGTAGCCTGAAAATAGTCAGACTGTGATGGCTGAATACCGCCAAGACCGGGACCACCACGTTGTACGTTAACAATAAGAGACGGTAAATCGGAACCTGCAAGGTAAGAAAGACCTTCACCCTTCAAAGATACACCTGGGCTTGAAGATGATGTCATAACTCTATAACCGGTTGAAGCAACACCGTACACCATATTTATAGCCGCTATTTCACTTTCGGCCTGTAAGAAACAACCGCCGATTTTTGGCATACGCTTAGCCATATATGCCGCAATTTCTGTCTGTGGGGTAATAGGATAGCCGAAATAATGGCGGCAACCCGCGATTATAGCGGCTTCAGCTATAGCTTCATTACCCTTCATTAAAACTTTATCTGCCATTATTACACTACCTTTCTATCTTTATAATACAGTCAGGACACATTGTCGCACAGAATGCGCAACCAATACAGTCCGCTTCGTTCACTGCTTCTACGGGATGATGTCCCTTTATATTAATCTTATCTTCTGCAAGGCACAAAACGTGCTTAGGACAAACATCAACACAAAGTCCGCAACCTTTACATTTATCGGTTTTAAATGTTAATTTTGCCATAATTCCCACTCCCTTATATTAATTAATTTTTTCTTGCAAATTCAAACAGAACACATCAGGCAAAACGCCTTTGACACTATTATAAATCTCTTTGTCCACCGTTGTCAACACTATGGGCAAACCGGTTGCTTTAGAAATTTCTTGAGCATAAGTATTCGATTTTATAACATCTTCTGCCGTAGTTTCGTTTCCTAAATTGGAATTGTTTATTATTCCTGTAAAACGGATGCCTGCGGCATACTCTATTTCTGCTATAACTTCGAGTACCGACTGGGTGTCTCGTGTCAGTGGTCGAAAACAGTTGACAACCAAAAACATTTCATAGTTGTCTTCCGCGAGTATCGCGGGTGCCAAACGGCCTAAAGCCAATGCGCCGCGGTCATCCCCTCCTATATCGAGAACACAGGTAAGACTTTTATCATCGGTTATTGCATACATATCCTGCGGTAGAGCCGGTATGTCAACATTGCTTCCTGCATAGTCGCTACAGATAAGGCGGATACCCGCCGCCATAAGTTGCTCGGCACTATCCTTTGTTCTGAAATACGGGTTTACTATGTCCAAATCGGCAATGGCAACATTTTCTCTTGTTTTCCTAAGCTCAAATGCGAAATTTACCGCAGCATTTGTCTTGCCCGAGCCATAGTGACCACAAAAAATATATATACGCTTATCTTTCATAAAAAATCTACCAAATTAAAGCTTGTTGCGTTGTATTTTTCCGCTTACGGTTTTAGGCAGACTGTCGCGGAAAACAACAATTCTTGGATATTTGTAAGGTGCCGTTTTGACCTTAACGTAATCCTGGATTTCTTTTTTGAGTTTTTCGGTAGGCTCGGTGCCATCAACAAGAACTATACTTGCCTTAACTACCTGTCCCCTTACTTCATCGGGCGCGGCAGATACACCACATTCAAGAACATACGGCAATTCCATAATTACGCTTTCAATTTCGAACGGTCCTATGCGGTAACCAGAAGACTTGATAACATCATCAACACGGCCGACATACCAATAAAATCCATCTTCATCGCGCCAAGCGGTGTCACCCGTATGATAAAAGCCATCATAACGAACTTCATTTGTCTTTTCTTCATCACCATAGTAGCCTTTAAACAATCCGCAAGGATTACCTTCGCTTATATCTACTACGATTTCGCCCGTTTCACCGACCGCCGCCGAACGTCCATCGGGAGTCATAATATCAACCTTATAAATGGGTGCGGGTTTACCCATAGAGCCGATTTTATGCGCGGCACCGCGCATATTTCCGATTAACATCGTACTCTCGGTCTGGCCGAAGCCTTCAAGTATCTGAAGTCCCGTAGCCTTTTCAAAGTGGCGGTATACTTCGGGGTTGAGTGCTTCACCCGCCGTTGTCATATGCTTTACAGATGAAAAATCATACTGTGAAATATCCTGTTTTACCATCATTCTGAGCATCGTAGGTGGTGCACAGAAGCTTGTTATCTGATATTTTGCAAACATTGGCAAAATATCTGCCGCATCAAATCTGTCAAAATCATAAACAAATGTAGCCGCTTGGCAGAGCCACTGTCCGTAGAGTTTGCCCCACATTGATTTTGCCCAACCCGTATCCGATATTGTAAAGTGTAATCCATCGGGGTCTACGGTATGCCAATATTTTGCGGTGTGGAAGTGTCCGAGCGGATATTTATAATTATGCGCGGCAATTTTGGGATATCCCGAAGTACCGGATGTAAAGAACATAAGCATTGTATCGTCCCCACAGGGAGTATCTTCTGTTCTTTCATAAACAGTACTGTACATACTATATTCTTCATCGAAATTGCGCCAACCGTCACGAGAGCCGCCAACCATAATTTTGGTGGTGAGTGCGGGTGACTTTTCGGCCGCCATATCAACCTGATTTGCGGTATCGCCATCGGCAGTACATATAATAGCACTTATACCCGCCGAATTAAATCTATACTCAAAGTCGTGCTCAACCAACTGGTTGGTCGCAGGAATTGCAATAGCACCAAGTTTATTAAGACCGATTATTGCAAACCAGAACTGATAATGGCGTTTGAGTACGAGCATTACGCGGTCGCCTTTTTTAATGCCTATGGATTTAAAGTAGTTAGCGCATCTATTAGATGCTTTTTTAATATCTTTAAATGTAAAACGGCGCTCGGTCTTATCTTTGGATATGTGAAGCATAGCCAACTTATCGGGTGACTTTTCTGCTACCGCATCAACCAAATCAAAACCGAAATTAAACTTATCTACATTTTTAAAAGTGATACTTGTGGGTGTACCGTTTTCGTTTTCTGTAATATCGATATATTTCTTATATATCCTATCCGCATCATCGTGCCTTACAACCCTTGTTTGTGTTACAGGTTTAGCCGATGAGAGTTCAGGAATAGGCTCACCTGTGGGATTAAGTACAATAGCGTAGAAATAGCAGTCACCGCCATTTACAGCAATCATACCGTGCGGTGTAGAACTGTTATAATATATACTGTCACCAGGTCCTAAAATTTCGGTGTGTTCACCTATCTGGACCTTAAGATTTCCCTTAATAATTATGTCACATTCCTGACCCGAGTGGGTAGTAAGTTCTATAGGCTTATCCTGAGCATTTTCATCATATGTACTGCAAACATAAAGCGGTTCTGCAATACGGTTTCTAAAAGCGGCAGCCAGATTATAATAGGTCATACCGTGTGCTTTTTCGATTTTTTGTCCGTTACCGCGGCGTGTCACGGTGTAGGAACGAAGTGTCGGTGACTGACCTTCGATAATATCGGTCACGTTGACATTAAATACCTGCGCACAACGGTAAATAAAGGCAAAGTTCAAGTCACTCTCGCCCTTTTCACACGCAATATATTCTTCGAGTGAAACGCCTACCTTTTCAGCAACCTGCTCCATACTCAAATTTTCAATCTCGCGCAATTCCTTAATACGCGATGACATTTCCTTGATTTTGTTATCAAGTCCTAAAGTTTTTGACATAAATTTTCCTCCGTCTTTTTTTGGGGAAACTAATAATGCTCGCCCCAAAGTAATGACTTTGAGACGAGCAATGAATTTTATTTCAATACCCGCGGTACCACTCAAATTGC